>CAYYYU010000049.1:0-38203 GCA_964476175.1 uncultured Nitrosopumilales archaeon | reverse complement strand
TCCGCCCCCTCTCCTGCCGCTCATCGCCCCTCCCATGATCCCTGCGAGCGCGGCCGTGGTTGCGATCTGCCCCGCCTCTGCGGCCATGTCCACGGCCACGAGAGACGTCCTCGCTGACACTGGGACCAGCCAGTACGGCACCAGGGCCAGGTTCATCTCTTCGAGGTTCGATGATTCCTGGAGGTGCCTGTGTAGCAGACCTTTGTCCATCATGCCGTGAATGATCTTCAACCCATCGTCCTGCCCAGCCACCTTCAGCGGCAGCATTGTGTGCTTGTTGATGCCCTTCCAGCCTTCGTTCCCCAAGGAGACGCTGCTTCCGCAGTATTCACAGGTGATTATCATCTCCCCGAACTTTGGGGTTATCGGCGCGCCGCAGCTCGGGCACTTCAACTGGGTCGCCCCCGACGGGGCTATCGCGGCGGAGCCGGGGGGCGTAGCACCCTGTTGGGACTGCAGGAACGCAATCTTTCCACCGCACTTGTAACAGAATTCGGCGTCGTCCGGGAGCTGGGTGCCGCACCTGGGGCAGAACAAATTCTCTCACCCTAGACCTGCTTGCCGCAGTTCGCGCAGAACTTCGTCCCCGCAGCCACCGGGCTCCCGCAGTTCGGGCAGTACTTCGACCCTCCGGCTGGGGTCGGCGGACCCTGAGGCTGTGCCTGCTCGGTCCCGCAATTGGGACAGAACTTCGTACCGAGAGGCATCAGCGTGCCACAGTTCGGGCAGCTCTTGTTCTGACCCTGAGCCATGCTCTGGCCCATCTGCCCGCCGATTGCTGCGCCAGCACCGAGTCCCGCACCCAGGCCGGCGAATACTCCGGCACCGCCAGACGGGTTCTTCGCAGCGTCTTCGATAGCCTGGCCAGTCTGGTACTGCATGTAGTTGACGCCGAGCACCGACATCTGCGACCTCGTGTCGATGGCCTTCTGGACCTCCTCAGGCAGGCTTACGGTCAGCCCTGACAGCTTGTTGATCTCTATCCCGTACTGACCGAGGTGGTCCGGCCCTGTTGAGAGGACGACCTGTTCGATGTTCGTCAGGTTCGCAGCCAAGTCGGTAACCTTGAGTCCCTGCTGCTTCATCTTGCCGAGCGCGTTGTACACCAGTATCACCATCTGTTCTTTCACTCGGCTCTCGACGTCGTCCGATGAATCGGCGTTGAAGGTCCCGACGAACTGGTTGATGAAGAGCTCGGGGGACGATATCTTCCATCTGTACTCCCCAAAGACCCTGAGGTTCACAACACCGAAGGTCGGGTCTGTGAACTGGTACGGCTGAGCGCTCCCGAACTTGCCGTCGATGTACCTCTTCGGGATGTAGAAGACAGCAGCCTCCTGCTGAACGCCAACGAAGAACTTCAGGAGCTTCCCCACCACAGGGGCGTTGATGTCTGTAAGCGCGTACCTGTTGGGCTGGTCGAAGTACGTGAGCACCTTTCCGTCCCTGTAGAAGACCGCGGTCTCGTCTTCTCTCACGACTATGTTGTCGTTAAGGCGGATGTTTCGGGGGACCCTCCACAGGACGCTCCCCTGCTTGAACTGGTCCTCCCACGTTATTGTGGTTGAGCCGAAGACGCTTCCACCCGAGCTTGGTACCGGCGCTGGTTTCTTCCCAAACATTCCAATCACCGCTACTTGAGGGCGATCCCCTCTATCGTCTCGATTCTCAGTGACCACTTTTGCCTGATATCATTGACTGTCTTGGAGAACTGGCTCAACGAACTCTGAATCGAGTTGGGGGCAGCACTGTCGTAGTTGAGGTTGCCGGGGGAAGTCGCCTCGTAGAACTGAAAGACCATGCTGACGAACGAGTAGTCGTAGTCGTAGAGTTTGTTCAGCTTGTCCTCGTTTATCGTAATGGGCGCCACCCAGCCGGCGTACCCCTGAGCCGCGTGCCTGACCTCTCCGCTCAGACCCTCGACCTGAGAGATGAGCGAGCCCAATCCAGTGAGGTTAGTGAAGTCTCCGCTGCTGGCGACCTGCTTCCTTACCAGCTCAAGGTTGCCCTTGATCTTATCCAGCTTGTCTGCCACCTGGTTCCTCAGGAGTTCATCTGACACTCTGATGTCCTCCTTGCTCCTGTATCCCCTGAGGCCCGGTATGAGGAGCTGCAACTTCTTCAACGCTCCCCTGTTGAGCTCGACCTGCTGTCTAATGTCGGGGTTCTCTGAAGACACCCATCAAACACTTCCGAATGATATCTCGGCCGCGGCCGCCAATATTTACGTATTGAGGCGTTCAACGGTCTTTTCCTGCAAATCAGCAGGTGTGACGCAATTTTTAATATCCGTGAGCACCCCTGATTCGCATTGGACCTGGAGAAGCTGCGAATCGGGTGCAGCGGCTGGTCTTACAAGGACTGGCAGGGGGCCTTCTACCCCCGGGACCTTCCAGCGAAGGACTACCTCAAGTTCTACTCCGGGGTCTTCGACTGTGTAGAGATCGACTCGAGCTTCTACCGCGTCCCTAGTGCCTTCATGGTCAGCCAGTGGAAGAACAACACACCGCCGGGCTTCCTCTTCTCCCCGAAGCTCCCCAAGAAGATCACACACGACAACAAACTGGAGGACTCCGAGTCCACCCTGGTGTACTTCGACAGCGTTCTGAGCAAACTCGGGCCCAAACTCGGTCCTATAGCGATTCAGCTCCCGCCGTCGATAAAACTCGACACCCACCTGACCGTCATGAAAGAGTTCCTCTCTTCGCTCAGCCCTGACTTCAAGCACGCCATCGAGTTCCGTCACAAGTCCTGGTTCACTCCTGAGGTCTACAGGCTCCTCAGGAAAAGCAACGTGGCCATGGTCTGGTCACTGAACCAGTATCTGGAGACCCCTCCAGAGGTGACCGCCGACTTCGTCTACCTAAGGATGGTCGGAGACAGAGAGCTGACCGAGTTCACCGCGGTGCAGAAGGACCGGTCCAAGGAAATGAGTCGCTGGGCGGCGGTCGTGAAGGAGAAGGCAGACGATTTCGAGAGCGGCTACGTCTTCTTCAACAATCACTTCGCCGGCTTCAGCCCCGAATCCGCCAACGAGTTCAGGAGGCTCCTCGGTCTCATGGAGCTCAAGTGGGAGTCCCAGGACAGCAAGCAGCAGACCCTCTTCGGGGCGTAGCTAGCCGATGTCCGGCGGCCCGAGGACAATCCTCCATGTCGACCTGGACGCCTTCTATGTCTCCGTTGAGATGAGAGACGACCCCAAGCTGAGGGGGCTTCCGGTGGTAGTGGGCGCAGACCCCGAGGGAGGGAAAGGGAGGGGTGTGGTGGTCGCCTGCTCGTACGAAGCGAGGAGATTCGGGCTGAGGTCCGGGATGCCCATCTCGCAGGCGTACAGGCTCTCTCCCCAAGCGACGTACAAGCGCCCCAACTGGGGGCTCTATGAGAAGGCCTCGGAGGAGGTGATGAGCACCCTGAGGGGTTTCGCTGACAAGTTCGAGCAGGCGAGCATAGACGAGGCCTTCCTCGACGTCACCAGCAAGGCGAGGGACGAGGAATCTGCGAGAAGACTGGCGACATCGATCAAGGCCGCGGTCGCTAGGAAGCACGAACTCACCTGCTCCATCGGAGTCGCGCCGAACAAGTCAGCGGCGAAAATCGCCTCTGACCGTAACAAACCCGACGGTCTCACCGTCGTCCCGTTCGGGGACGTGAGCGGGTTCCTCGCCCCGCTCCCTGTCTCGGTCGTCCCAGGCGTGGGGAGGAAGATTCAGGAGTTCCTGAAGGAAAAGGGGATAGAAACGATAGGCCAACTCCAACAGCAGGCTGGCAAGCAGCTCGTTTCGTGGTTCGGGAAGAACGGCGTCTGGCTCTGGGGGGTGGTGCATGGAGAAGAGAACACAGAGGTCAAGCAGCAGGAGATGCCTAAGTCCCTGAGCGTGGAACGGACGTTCAGGCGCGACGTCAGCGACTTCCACGAGGTCAGAAAGGAGGCTGGCGACGCAGCCTCTGAGCTGATCCGGAGGGTGAAAGCGTCCAAGCTGACGTACAAAGTTGGAGGAATCAAGATCCGGTTCCAGGGGTTCGAGACTCACACCAGAGAGAAGACTCTTGTGGGCCAGACGGACAGCGAGGACGCCCTCAAGGAGATAGTCGACACCCTCCTCGCAGAGTTCGAGACAAGGGACAGCCCGGTCAGGCTCATAGGGGTGAGGGTCGCTGATCTGGAGAGGGCGAAATCCGAGGCGTCCAGTCTGGACGACTGGCTGGACAGATAGTCACAACCGGCCGCTAGCCAGAGGACTGCCTTGTCTCCCCCGGGATTCTGGCCCGTCGGAAGAAGACCCAGAACAGGCATATCGAGACAATGTAGAGGACCGAAGCCAGGTAGAATGGGAGAGCGAGAAGGCCTGCGCCCATCAACACCGCTCCTATCCAGGTGCTGATGGAGTTCGGGAACCTCCAGATTGCAGCGCTGATTCCCGCCGCGGCTCCCCTCTCGTCCTTGTCAACGAGCCCCATAATCATGGACGTCGTCAGCGGGTTGGACACGTTCATGATGAAGGTCCTGACAACGTATACCGAGCCGGCGGTGAGGAAATCGGGGGAGAACGGCACGGCAAGCATGAAGACCATCGAGAGCCCCTGGGTCACAACGATGGATTTCACGAGACCGAGACGCCGGGCAAGGTTGGGAGCCCCGAGTGTGAACGCCGCAATGAGGAACCCTGAGACGCCGATAATGGGCCCGCTGACCGTGTCAGAGACGCCGAAGGCGAGCTTGAACCACAGGGTCATCAGCGGGACGAAGAGCCCTGCCCCGAATGCAATCAGTAAGGCTGTGAGAGAGTACCTCAGCATGACGCTCCGGGACTTGCGAGGCATGAACTCCCTGATGCTCTTCGTCTTCGCAGATGTCCTCGACTCTCCAATACGCTGGAGGAGGGGCGTTACTGCGACGCTCAGCGCCGCGAGGATCAGGTAGAGGGACACATGGGCCTGCT
This sequence comes from uncultured Nitrosopumilales archaeon, assembly GCA_964476175.1. GTDB lineage: Archaea > Thermoproteota > Nitrososphaeria > Nitrososphaerales > Gagatemarchaeaceae > DATFYP01. Next base: position 33,263 of record CAYYYU010000049.1, on the reverse strand, counting down.
CGTTGTTGAACCCGAACGACTCGAAGACAATGACCAGCGGTATGGCGAACCCGCCCAAGCCCCAGGCAATGTTGGAAAGAAATGACGAGAAAGAAAAGGCTGGGGTCCTGCTTTCCTCTCCTGCCTTCTCGGCCAGGAGGGCCGTGCCTGCCGAAGCGAACGCTGCCTCGGTGGCCCCCTCGACCACGGCCGCTAGAACGAGCAGGTTGGGATTCGTGGTCAAGGCAAAGGACGCGAGCGTTATGCTGGCGAGCAGGTTCCCGACCACCAGGAACCTCCTCCTGCCATACCTGTCCGCAAGTATCCCCATGGGTATGCTGGCGAACACCACCGTCAGCCCCATCACCATGATTACCAGTCCTGTGAAGGCGACCGAGAAGCCCCTCACCGTCTGCAGGAAGTAGGAGATGTCTGTGTACAGGAAACTGAGCGCAAGGCTCGGCACAAAGCTCAGGTAGATCAGCAGCCTCGCCTGGCTCGGAATCGACCTGTACTGGCTGAACAAACCCCTTGGGGCAGCGGAGACGGGACCAGGTATAAACGTCGGTCGGGAGCTAGAACCTTTATCGGTCCGGCGTCGTCAGCGAGGTTGACAGGTCGCGCGAGTCGTGGGGGTCTCCAGTGACGGGCAGCTTTCGGTCGGAGTCGACGTGGGCGGGACCTTCACCGACGTGATTACCTATGACCCTCGCGACGCCTCACTGCGCGTCCTGAAAGTCCCGACCACCAGGAACCCGTCTGTCGGTGTGATGAAGGGCCTGACCAGACCAGTCAACGTGGCTCGACGCGCCTCGCTCGTCTGCCATGCCACGACAATCGCGACGAACGCCCTCCTGACCCGCTCCGGGCTGGCGAAGACTGCGCTGATCACGAACGAGGGCTTCAGGGACATACTCGAGATCGGCAGGCAGAGGCGCCCGGAACTCTACGACCTCTTCACCCGGAGGCCTCCCCCACTGGTCAGGAGAAGCGGCCGCTTCACGGTCAGGTGCAGGATAGACGCCCGCGGCTCTGTCCTCGAGCCTCTCGACAGGACAGGAGCGGGGAAGGTCGCCAGGCGCGTGGCCGGCGTGGGGTTCAGCTCAGTGGCAGTTTCATTCCTGAATTCCTACCTTAACCCAAGCCACGAGTCGGCGATGAGGGACCTGCTGGCCGAGGCCGGCTTCCGCGGCCACGTCAGCCTCTCGAGCGAGGTCGACAGGGAGTACAGGGAGTATGAGCGGACCAGCACTACGGCAGTCAACGCAGCCCTGGTCCCGTTGACCCTCGGCTACCTCTCTGACCTGCAGAGCTCGCTCCGCCGGTTCGGGAGCAGCGCGCCCCTGTACGTGATGAATTCCGACGGAGGCATGAGCACTGCCAGGTTCGCTTCGACGCACCCGGTCACAGTGATTGAATCAGGCCCGGCCGCGGGGGTCCTCGCTGCGAGGTCGCTCGCGAAAGGGCTGGAGCTCGACAGAGTCCTCACCTTCGACATGGGTGGAACCACCGCGAAGGCGGGGGCGATAATCGACGGCGAACCGGAGGTCGTCGAGGAGTTCGAGGCCGCGGGAAGGACTCACAGCGGCAGGTCGATACGCGGGAGCGGGTACGCAGTCAGGGGCTCCTTCATCGACTTAGCAGAAGTCAGCGCCGGCGGAGGGACAGTGGCGTGGGTCGACGAAGGAGGGGCGCTCGCCGTCGGGCCTCGCAGCGCGGGGTCCGACCCTGGGCCTGCTTGCTACGGCAAGGGGGGTGGCGAACCCACGGTCACAGACGCCGACGTGGTCCTGGGAAGGCTGAACCCGCGCCACCTTCTGGGGGGCAAGATGCCCATTCGCCATGACCTCGCTTCGAGTTCCCTCAGGAGGCTGGGCAAGACCATCGGGATGACAGAGAAGGAGACGGCTGAGGGCATCGTCAGGTTGGTCAACAGCGGCATGTCGAAGGCTGTCTCCATGGTCAGCGTCGAGCGGGGCAGAGACCCCAGGGAGTTCGTGATGATTTCCTTCGGGGGCTCAGGGCCGGTGCATTCATGTGACCTAGCTGAGGAGTTGGGAATAAGGGAAATCATGGTCCCTCTGCACGCCGGGCTCTTCTCCGCCTACGGCCTCTTGGTCGCCGAGCTCACACGGTCGTTCTCGCTCCCCGTAATGGAGACGGAGCCATCACTGGGGGGCCGCTTTGCGGCTCTGGAGGACGCGGCGAGGGAAGAACTGAACGTCGAGGGATTAGTCAGGTACTCAGCACGGAGGTTCGTGGAAGCCAGGTACGAAGGTCAGTCGCACGAGATGCTTCTGCCGTACGAGGGAGACGCGCGGCTCAAGGAGACCTTCGACTCCCGACACCGCCAGGTCTACGGTTACTCCTCCAACGACCGGGTACAGGTCGTGAACATCAAGCTGAGGGCTACAGTCGAACGACCCAAACTGCCTCGACTGGCCGCTCCGCCCCCGATTGCCAGCAGGACAAGAGGGCGACGTGAAGTCTCACTCGCTGGCAGAGTGTTCAAGGCGCCGGTGTACCAGAGAGACCAACTCCGCACGGGAGACGGAGGGTCAGGGCCGTGCGTCATCGAAGAATACGATTCCACCCTCGTCGTCAATCCTTCTTGGGCTTGGAGGGCGGAGAGCTTCGGGACGAGGCTGGTAAGATGACTCGCGACGCCGTCACCCTGCAACTCATGGCTGGTTCCCTCGCCTACGCGAGCGAGGAGATGGGCCTGGCGCTGAGGAACTCTGCGTATTCTCCCAACATAAAGGAGAGGATGGACCATTCAGCCGCGGTTTTCGACTCCGAAGGAAGACTCCTTGCGCAGGCGGAGCACATCCCCGTACATCTCGGCTCTCTGCCCTGGGGTCTCATGAACATCATCGAGGCGTGCAACCACGTCGGCCCCGCCTTCGAAGACGGCTCGATGATAGTGACCAACAACCCCTACATCAGCGGAACCCACCTGAACGACGTGACCGTTGTCGCTCCAGTCTACGCAGGAGGGAGGCTGGTCGCATTCGTTGCCAACAAGGCGCACCACTCCGATGTCGGAGGGAAGGTTCCGGGAAGCATCTCAATGGATGCCAGAACCCTCTTCGAGGAAGGGAGCGTAGTCGACCCAGTCCGCCTGACCATGAAGGGCGACTTCGTCCTCGACACCCTGGCACTCTTCTCGTCGCGGTCGAGGACCCCCCACGAGCGGGTCGGGGACCTCAAAGCCCAGGCCGCGGCAAACACCACCGGCGCCAGGCGCGTGCAGAGCCTGCTCTCCAAGTACGGGCTCGACGCCTTCAGGAGGGCCGGCAGGTTCTCCTTCTCACATTCGGAATCGATGATGAGGAAGCGTCTTTCGTCGATGAAGCGCGGGTCCTTCACCGCATCCGATGTCCTCGAGGGCCCGGACGGGAGTGAGTTGAAACTAAGAGTGACTGTCCGAGTCAGCGGCCAAGGCGTCGGAATCGACTATGAAGGCACGGACCCGGAGGTCGACTACCCTCTCAACTCGATTTTCGGCGTCACCCTGTCAGGCGCCTACTACGTCGTCAGGAGCCTCACTGGAGACGACATTCCCGCCAACCACGGCGCCTTCGCCCCCATCACGGTCACGGCTCCGAAAGGGAGCCTGCTCAACCCGACCTTCCCTCACCCGGTCGGCGGGGGGAATGTCGAAACCAGCCAGAGGAACGCCGACCTGGTCTATCGCGCATTCGCAGAATCCGCTCCGGGGATGGTGCCGGCCGCGTCCGGAGGCTCGATGAACAACGTGATGATCGGCGGCGAGAGCTCGGGCTCGCCTTGGGCATTCTACGAAACGATCGGCGTCGGCCTCGGAGGGCGCAGAGGAATGGACGGGCTCGATGGAATCCAGTCCAACATGACAAACACAATGAACACCCCGATAGAAGAAATCGAGCTCAACCTACCTGTGCTCATGACCAAGTATGAGTTGAGGCCCGACAGTTCGGGGCCGGGGGAACACAGGGGAGGTGTCGGCCTGCTCAGAGCGTACCGCATTCTTGCCGATGGAGCCACATTCACCGTCCTCGCCGACCGGGAAAGGCACGCGCCATGGGGCCTAGCAGGAGGAAAGCCGGGGAAGCGGACCGAAGTCTTCATGACAAGGGCAGGGGTGACGGCGAAAGTTCCCAGCAAGTCGACTCTCAAGCTCGGGAAGGGCGACGAGGTAGAGATACGGACGGCAGGGGGAGGCGGCTATGGCGACCCCAGGAAGAGGTCAATGACGCTGATAGAGAAGGACGTCGAAGACGGCCTGCTGTCGCGGGTCAGAGCGCGCAGTTCGTACGGGCGCTGACAGCGTTCCGACCGAAGCCCACAACCGGACGCCAGAGGCGGCCGACGAAGCCACATCCGGCTATTCGAGCGTCCTTCCATGCCCGAGAAGGAGAGACCAGTCTCTCCAACCGGCATTTAATCTTCCCCTCCGGCGGCACAGATATCTGTGGGAATGTCCCGCTGGGGCGGGAAGTGTATAACTAACGTTAAATATCTAACCCGGGAGCCTCGACGAGTTCACGTTGGATACCAGGAAGCTGGCGACCGCCACACTCCTCGGGGTTGCAATCGCAGTGGTAAAGGGCCCCTTCCAGCCTCCGTACGCCGACTTCCTCATAATAGTGGAGGCGCCCATCTTGGGGCTGAGCTTCCTGCTGCTCGGCAGGGGTGGAGCGACGTACACCGAACTCGTAAACGGCCTCCTGCAGTCAGCCATAAAGGCCTCCTTCTTCCCCTTCAGCCTCATAATCGCCCTGCTGTACGGCGTACTCGTCGACATGTTGGGGACTCTGTTCAAGGCAAGAGGGACTGACCGGGTCAGTGCCGGGAAAATGGTTGCTTCCCTCGGCATCAGCAGCGTAATCACCGGCGTGATTGCAGCGTACACAAGCATCTACTTGGGAATAGTCGCGTACAACCCGGCGCTCTTTCTATACGTCTACATCCCGATTATCATTTGGGGAATCCTGAGCGGGGCCTTCGGCGGCTACCTTGCGGCGAGAATCTGGGAGAGGAACCTGAAATCTCGGTTCCAACCAATGCAACCCGCAGTCAATCCTACTGCTTAGATACCGTTTCTGCTCCCTTCACTTCGCGTTCGACCCTTCGCGCGAACCTGTAGAGCAGCCAGTACAACACGACCCCGAGCAGTACGAACGCTATTCCTTCTATGCCGTTGACGTACACGAAGGTAAGTATGCCCACAGCGATAATCATCAGGGCCGCCCCCCGTGAGACCGGACTGACTCTGACCGACAACCGAACCGACCTGAGAGCTTCCCCAGTTAAACGCTTGGAGGCATCTCCGGCGTCTTCCGTTGCATGATCGCTCCGTTGAGGATCATCAGTCCCCCAACGGCAAGCATCCCGAACGAGATCAGCGGGGTCATCCCAGGTGCCCACGCGCTGATGACTGCCATCGCCAACCCTGATATCTCCATCATGAGCCCGAGGTATCTCGTCCTCCTCTGCATGCTCGAGACGACGACCGCAATCCCGGTCGCCAGGACAACGACACCCAAGGCGAAGAGCCCCAAGGCAAGAGCGAAGTTGCTCCCTGCTGTCATCATCCCGTCCCCAGGCTGCAGGAATGAGTATCCCGAGGAGAAGTCAAGTGCGGCCCCAATCACCGATATGACCAATCCACTGTAAGCCGAGACCTTCAAACCATCACGCTTTCTTCCTCGATTCTTCTCTCAGGAGCCGGTAGAGCCTGAACTTGTCTGTCTCCCCGGGGGACAGGGCGTACCCGCAGACCTTGCACTTGATTCCCTCGCCAGTTTCCCGAAGGTCGAACCTGCCGCACTTCGGACACTTCATGTCTGTGTCGCGTTGGTCTGCCTTCACGAGAATCGATTCCCACGGCGGGGCTTTAAGGATGTCCGCAAACCGGTTCCGACGTCAATTAATTTTGTTCACAGTGGCACCTAGATTTGAGCGGGCGGAATATAGGAGCCGTGACCTCTGGGCCCTCTGCGATGGGTTTCGCAAGCAAGTGGGATAAGAAGGACAATGGTCCGGGGATAATCAACAGGTTACGGGACAGAGTAATCGCTCCAACACCGTTGAAGTCCCAGATAGAGGAGGCGAACAGGCAGATTCGCCTGTTGATCTCCCAGCTCGACAGCACGGTGAGCAGAATCAAGCAACGCGATTCAACCATATTCAAGTCGGTCGTCTCGTCCCTCGCGAAGCACGACACGCAGCACGCGGCGGTCTACGCGAACGAGCTCTCTGAGGTGAGGAAGATGGGCAAGATGGTAACGCAGGCCGAGCTCGCCCTGGAGCAGATATCGTTGAGGCTGGGTACAATAACCGACCTAGGCGAGATCGCCACCACTCTAGCCCCCGCGGTATCGGTAATCAGGAGCATGAAGGATAGCCTGACCACCGCCCTGCCGCAGGCTGACAGGGAGATCAACGAGATTTCAGGGCTCCTCAGCAGCGTGCTGGTCGATGCCAGCGCGAGTGGCGGTCTGTCTCTGAACTTCGACGCCGCCAACGAGGACGCACAGAAGGTCCTTGAAGAAGCCGCGGCAGTCGCTGAGCAGAGGATGAGGGAGACCTTCCCGGAGATCCCGGCCTACGCCATCTCCGAGGGGCAGCAAGAGGATCTCTCGGCCTAGCGGATTCGTTCCAGTCGGCAAGAAAAAGCAAGTGAGGTTGTGGCGCCTAGGTTGCCACAACCACCTGACTCGCGAGTGCGTCTGTGCCTATCACAGTGACCAGGTACTGCTGCCCGGGGGAGACCGTCCCCTGTATCATCTTCTCCAGAGAGAAGCCCATGCTGATTTGCCCGGTATAGCTGAAGGCGGCGGTCGAGCCCGCCGTCAGGTTGAAGCCCTGGCTCGTGAGTCCTTCCCTGACGTCTTCGAGAGCCTGATCCCCGCCCATTGGGACGACGGTTGTAACGAACTGGTGCAGTGGGACGAGCGAACCGTTCTCTTCAACCACGAAGACGGCTGTACCCCTCAACATCGTCGGCAACCGCTCACGGAACACTCCTGGCGACTGGCCAAGCGAAGATACCACGACAAGGCTGATCGTGGTGCTTCTCGATTCGTCCTTGACTGAAACGCTGAGCGAGCTGGAAGACAGAGATGCGCCGGTTATCCTGAGATTGGCAGTCGCGTTCTGGTCCAGACGGTCCCACCAGTCCCTCCCGACCAGCCCGAACCTGAACCCTGCGTGCTCCATCTGCTCGGTTACCTCGCTTGAAGGGACTGGGATCGCCACAGCCGCCGGTCTGATGACGAACTCCGGGCTTGACGAGCTGCCTATGTTCATCACGAGCGGAGAGATGTCAATTATGGCCGCACTGGGCTTCGAGTCGTTCACTTCAATCCCACCTCCGGCGATTGGAATGAACAGCTTGCCATTCACCACGAACGAAGTGTAGTTCTTCCCTTCGAAGGTGACTTTGGCCGAAGTCACGTTGAGCCTCAAGGCGTTGTAGTCCCCGACAGGGATTGCGACTGCCGCGATAGTCTGGCTGATGTTGACTGTCGACAACAGGTCGATTGTCCCTCCCGAGGAGAGCTTGATCCAGCCGCTTTCGTTGCCAGCTTCAGAAATGTGCACCCCGAGGTTCGCATAGGTGACGAAGACAGCCGTGACTCCAGCTGGCACCTGGGGCGGGTCAGTCAGCATGACTGAGAAGGTCCCTGGGGTTGCGCTCTGAGATACCTGCGTCGTGTTGACCAGGTTGCTTAGCACTGGCACCCCTGAAATCGACGACACAGCCAGGATTGCGACCGCTATGACTAGGGCCGCAACTCCTGAGAATATCGCGCCGTTTTTCACGTCCATTACGAGTGGTATCCCTCGTTCTGTGCTTGAACCCTCGTTTTTGAACAGAGGGAAGAGGAACGTCTAACGAGTTTGAACGCAATGAAGGACTGATTCACTTATTACACGGTGACACGGAAGGACCATTCTGAGGCTCATGGAGGTCAGGAAGCGGTCCCAAGGGGGCGGTCCGGCGGCAGGTTCAGCCATCACAGGATCAGGGTCCCAGAGGCCGAGGACGTGGGTTGCGGTCGCGCTGATCGTGGTAGCCCTACTTCTGGTGGCCACCTTCGTATACGCGGTCCCAGCCCTGCCTGGAGTGGTCTCGAAAGCCGCTTCGAGCTTCTTCTCTCAATTGGGCGGACCTCAGACCAACTCGTCGCAAGAGAGCAGCACTTCGCAGAGCTTCACTGTCTATTCGCCTCTGATACTGAACGGTTCGGCAAACGTCTCGTACCCCACTAACTATGACACCTTGGCAGCCTACGCCGTCACCCTGATCAACCACGACCGCTCCAACTACAGTCTTGGAGCAGTGACGCTCAGCCCCAACCGGGCCGGGCAGCAACACGCTGAATCAATGCTGACTTACGACTACTTCAGCCACGAAGACACCCAAGGCTACAAGCCGTACATGAGGTACACCCTGCTGGGCGGCACGGGGGGCGTCTTCGAGAACGTCGCATTCGTGTCCTATTCAAACATCCACTACACCACGGTCAGCGCGTTGGACGATTCCCTGAAGGTTCTCGAGTATCAGATGATGTACAACGACAGCGTGTGCTGCCAGAACGGCCACAGGATCAACATCCTGAACCCGCTTCATAACCGCGTCTCCATCGGGATTGCCTACAACAGCACGAGCCTCTTCTTCGACGAGGATTTCGAGAATTACTACGTCAACATGAATGTCACCGTGTCCAAGACCTACACCGTGACCATGGAGGGGACCCCACTGAGTTCGAGCGTCAGCTCGAGTGAAGCGTTCCTTGGGTTCGACGGGCTTCCAACCGCCGAAACCGCATTTCAGCTGAATACTGGGCCCCGTGAGTACACGCCGGGGACGATTGCTGGAGGGGTACTCCCGCCCTGCTCTCGTTCATGCTCCGTCTTCGCCCAGGGAATCACAGTCTATGCCCAGACCTGGGAGTTCACATCTTCGAAGGTTCTGGTGTCGTTCTCCATTTCTGACTTCATCAATCGGTACGGCCCTGGCGTCTACACGATATACCTCGTGACGGGACAGGACACGAACTCGGCCATCACATCCTTCTCGGTCTTCGTTGGTCAGACGGCCTAGCTGACGCCTTTCAGTTCTTCCCTTATCGTCCTGGCCACCTGGTCCATTTCTTCAGTCGAAAGTTGTCTCCGTTCGAACTTGCCCCTATCCTCCATGTTCACCGGAATGACGTGGACGTGAACGTGCGCAACGACCTGGTTAGCAGCCTCGCCGTTGTTCTGGACGAACCTGAACCCGTCCGCCCCTACGGCGTTCACAACCGCCTTCGAAAGCCTCGAGGCGACCCCGAAGAGGCCTGCGATTTCGGCCTCCTCCATGTCCCAGATCGTCTCCCCGTGCTTCTTCGGGCATACGAGCGTGTGACCTCTAGAGAACGGGTGCGCGTCTAGAAAGGCGATGTACTGGCTGTCCTCATACACAATCCTTGAGGGCTCCTTGCCGGCAACAATACCGCAGAAGATGCATTCCCCTGAAGCAACCCTCGGAGAGCTGAATGGCGCCCGTCTCCTTCCGCTCATCCGGCGCGCCTCCTTCTCGAACTCACGCTGGTTTTGAAAGAGTAGGATTCTTAATACCTTCTCCAGCCGAGTAAGCCCGCTTGATCTGCGAGAGGTGCCACGCCGGACAGATGGTCCAGTACACCCGTTCCGTCGGTGGGGACAAACCCACGCTGATTACTGGGAGCCGGTGCGACAGGTGCGGCTTCACCCTTCTCGACAACGACGAGGACATCTGGTCGGCTGTCGGGCTCTAGGGAGCGGCTCGGGCGGCCCTCCGGTATGCCGAGAGAAACCCGTTGGCGAACTCGTCCGCCTGCCTCTCAGTCCCCCTGTGGCGTCCGTTGATCGACCTAAGATGATGATAGAACTCGTGGATCATCACGAAGGGATCGTACAGGTATTCCCTATTCGCAGCAAGAATCTCCTTCCTCGCTACGGAGTAGACGGCGGCTACCCCCTTGGTCCTGCCCTCGTAGACGCCGACGGAGAGCCTTGGTGTGCTGACATGGTAATGCTCAGAAAGCATTGAAATCGCGTCCTCAGGCCTCGAGTCCAGAATCATAGCCACAACGAGGACCTTGAAACCATCTTCTGTGCCTGTTCCCATGGGATTCGGATTCACGGTCTGTCCTTCTGATCGAGCACGGTTCCTGATTTAAGCGCGCATCAGCGCCCGTGCTCTGCCTTGAGCTGATGGTCAGCTTTCGTTGATTTCCGGCTTCAATTGATTCCCTGCTCATCCCTTGTACGTATGAACAGACGAAGGCACATCAGGCTCGATGGGCCAAGACCGGCACGCCTGAGGGGGCCAGCTACGCTGTTCTCCGTCAGGTAGCTCGGGGAATTCGCCCGGCGGTCGTAGAACCTCCGCGCAGCAGGACGCGACGCGCGGGAAGGGATTCCTAGGTTGCGTGTTAGCCAGTCTAGGGGGTGCAGGTCGGATTGAAGTTGCTATCGTATCCACACAGCGTCCACGCGAAGGCTGTGCCGTTGAAGACTTGAATCGGATCCGCTCCTGTCTGCGAAAGCTGCCACCCACCCTTCCCGTACTCCCACACGAACCACGAGTTCGATTGGCCGCTGGCCACCCCGTCCAGCCCCTCCACGAAGTGCTCCTGATACTGCGGGTACCAAGACGCCTGGACTCTTCCGCCGAGGAGCACGACCGTGGCGACGTACGCGTTCCAACCCGGCTGGATCTGCGTGTCGTTGAACCAGTGCCTGGTCCCGTTCCCGAAGTCAACCAACATTCGCGCGGAGTACACGTACGACCCTGACCCGTTCCCGCTCAATGTCAGGTATCTGCTCCACAGGGTCGAAAGGGCTCCGCTGGCATCGTGATACGCTTGGGTGCTGGTGTTGAGATTCGCGACTGCGTCAGCCAACAACGATATGGTGGTGTTGTACCCCGCGAGTGCTGCTCGATTATCGGACGAAAGCGACCTGTAGCTAGCGAGGGCCGCCTGAACCTCTGAGACGTACCTCTGTGTCTCGGAAGCCTGCTGCTGGTATTGATTGTAGTATAGGAGCGCCAAAGACGAAGCGAGGATTAGGAGGGCGACGAGGAAGACGACCGCGGCGAGAAGCGGTTTACTTGAGGTCGTGGTGCAACACTCCCTTTCCCACCTTCGGCAACAGACCCAGAGTTGCGGGCACGAAGACCGACCCGAGGATCAGGTTGCTGAGCTCATGAGTGACATTGAACGCCAATGCCAGCGGGTTGAATTCCACGAAGAGAATGGCCCCCGGGGTCATGCTCGTGCTCAGGACCGCTGTCCCAAGGTTCGTCCAGACATCCCACGCGAACGTGAAGATTCCCAGTACCCCTCCGAGGAGGATCCCGTTCTGACGCGACCCCTCTAGACTCCCTCCCATCAGCTTCTTGGCGAGCAATCCGGCAACCACATACAGAAGCTCGGCGGAGAGCAGGAATGGCAAGAGGTAGCCCCCCGATGCCCCCCACGGGCTCACCTGGCTCCAGGTCAGCTCCGAGAGCGCGGCGACAGATGCGCCTGCGTACGCTCCGAAGACCAGCGTCGTCAGAAAGACCAAAGCACCATCGAGCTTGAGATTCGGGATGTCTGCCAAGGCGAAATTGGACCCCACGATCAGGGCGGTCATCACTGTCACAACCGCTACTGTCGAGGTACGCGACACGTTGGCTGGATAATCCAGCCAGTATAAAAGGACGGTGCCAGAGATGACCCCCTCTGGAAAACGAGTTATACCATCCTCTTCAACCAATGAGCGTGCCTGCCTCTCTCTCGGACCTGCTCCTACCCGCCAGGGGGAGGGTTCTCGGTCCTGCCCCCAGCTTCGACAAAGCCCACCTTCTTTTCGCATTCCTGAAGATTGGGGAGAGCGGCACGATAGGAAGGGAGGCGCTGGCCAGCAAGGCTGGTCTGGGGGAAGGCGCGGTCAGGACCGTGCTGAAGAGATTCCGGGAAAGTGGATACGTGGACGTGAATGCATCCGGCTGCCACCTGACCAGCGATGGTCTGGCTATCTATACTGCCCTGAAACGGCTACTATCGGAACCAGTTACACTCGGAAGTTCAGACCTCACGGTCGGACGGTCACAGGTGGCGTTTGCGGTCCGAGGGGCTGGCCGTCTCGTGAAAGGAGGCATCGAGCAGAGAGATTCGGCGGTGAAGGCTGGCGCCTCAGGTGCCACCACCTATGTAATCAAGGGAAGCAAATTCACCATCCCGGGTGGTTCTTCCGACTGTGAGAGGGATTTCCCAAACCCCGCGTGGAAGAGACTGAGGAGCAAACTGAGCCCTAGGGATGGTGATGCGGTGATACTCTGCGGCTCTGACGACGATATGAAAGCTACCTTCGGCTCGCTTTCCGCTGCCCTGACCCTTCTCTAGCTACTGGTTCGCAGGTTGTCCGGCCGGCTCAGGGTTCGGCTGGCTTCCGGTCTTGTTGACCTGCCTGTTTATCGCGTCAGCGAAGAAGTGCCCTGTCACCATGACTTTCACGTTCTTTACCCCCTTCACCTGCAACAGGCTATCCCTCAGGTCCTGGGAGATCTTCAGGGCGAAGACGGGCGGGCAGAACTGGGTCGTCGCATGGTACTCCACGTCGATGTCGCCGTCTTTCACGTCGAGTTTGTCTATCAGGTTCATCTCGACGATTGGCATCCCGATCTCCGGGTCAACGATTTTGGAGACCTGTTTCTGAACCTCCTTGATGTCCACCTGCTCAGTCGACATTCGTTTCAATTGGAATGGCCGCTCCCCGCTACTAAAACATTGTCCCGCTTCACCGTCTCAGCCGGCACCTTTACACAGGACCGGTGGCTTCCGCATCACTGTGAATGCTGACGAGGTCCTCAGGTCAATCGAGAAGGAGGCCTCGGAGAAGGGGCTGCCGATAATCGGCCCTGAGAAGGGGCTCATCCTCGACGAGGTCGTTCGCCAGATAAGACCGAAGAGGGTGGTCGAGATAGGGACGCTGGTAGGCTACAGCGCCATTAGGATGGCGAGGCTCCTTCCAAAAGAGGGCAGGGTCACCTGCCTCGAACTCAGCAGGCAGATGGCCGCAGTCGCACAATCCAACTTTCAAAGAGCGGGGGTCTCTGAGCAGACTGAGGTCCTGGTCGGGGACGCGAAGACAATCCTGCCCGAACTCGATGGCGAAGCCGACCTGTTGCTGATCGACGCCAACAAGAACGAGTACCTGACCTACCTGAGGTCATGCGAGCGCCTGTTGCACCCCGGCAGCGTGGTCGTGGCAGACAACGTCAAGGTCTTTGAAGACCAGGTCGCCGACTATCTCCGGTATGTCAGGAGCTCTGGGAAGTACAGCAGCAGCAACAGGGATGCGTCGCTGAACGCCGACCGCTCAGTGATCGATGCGGTCGAAATCAGCATCAGGCTCTGAAACCTGCAGCGAGGACGCTCCACCTCTCGTCTCCGTCGAAGGGGAGGTAGAGTCTCACCCGGTCGGCGAGGCCGTCGTATCTATCCCGAAGCGCGCCGCCAATCCCTTCCCACGTCCCCTCGACGACGAACTCGCCCAGGACGTCGTCGGTCACTTCGCCCGCCATCTTGTCCCATTCGCCCTTCACGGAGTGCTCATGGAGCCTGTCGCAGACGTCCCCCCAGCCGTGGATTTCCATCACCTTCCTGTACGTCCTGGTCGACGCGTAGAATGCAATTTGACTGCGATAGAGCTCCCTGACGTTCCTGATTTGCGTCGCGTCGTCCCCAACTGCTGCGAAGACCGACGCCGCGACCACCACGTCGCCCCTTTTCCTTCCGCTCTTGGTCAGTCCGGCTGAGACAGCGGGGATCACTACCTCTTGGAGGTACCGCTTGGTGTGTAGCGGATGGACGTGCAAGCCGTCCCCGACCTCCCCCACGACCCTGCACATCCCTTGGTTGACCCCTGCCACATATATCGGAATCAGAGGATGCTCAATAGGGCCAGGGCTGAAGAAGGGAGTCATCAGGTCCACAGTGAAGAACCTCCCCTTGAAGTCCAGTCTCGTACCCTTCTGCCAACTCTCCCAGACGGCTCTGAGCACTCGGACCGTCTCCTTCATCTTTGGCGCCGGGCTTTCCCATCTCATCCCGAACCTGCGCTCGATGTGCCCCTTGACTTGACTGCCCAGCCCCAGAATCAGCCTCCCTTTCGACAGGTTCTGGAGGTCCCAGGAGGTGTAAGCCAGACTTGTCGGGCTCCTGGTGAACGCGAGCGCAATCGACGTTCCGATTGATATCGATTTCGTGTATGCTGCAGCCAACGCGAGTTGGATGAACGGGTCGTGTTTGGTCTCGTTGACCCAGACGCAGTCGAAGCCGTATTTCTCGGCTTTTCGGGAAAGCTCCGGCACGTCGGCCGGGGAGGCGGCGTAGACCTCCGCGTCTATCTTCAAGCGGTCCACCATCTGGATGAAGCCACTTAAACCCGCAACAGATTTGCGCTTAATACATCAGCAGGCCGTAGGTCGACCAGCGCAGACACTGCATGTCGTACCTTCCGGTCATCCTAGGCTTGGTCACTGCTTTGTGCTGGGGGACGTCCGACTATCTCTCCAGAAGCCAGTCTGAGAAGGTGGGGCACTACCAGACCGTAGTCTACATGCAGGTGATGAACGTCATCATTCTGCTCCTGCTCTTTCCGATTCTCAATCCCTCTCTGTTCGTGACCCCTGCCGCAGCCTTGGTTCTGACAGTCTCCGGAGCCATCAATTTCTTTGGCTTTGTGTACCTCTACCGAGCCTTCCACAAGGGGGTCGTGTCCGTGGTCGCTCCCGTGGCGTACACCTACCCCGCAGTCACGACCGTCTTCTCTGTCCTGCTCCTCGGCGCAGTCCTGGCCCCGCTGAGAATCGCCTCTATCACCAGCATCATGGTGGGGGTGGTGCTCGTCTCGACTCGATTCTCCGAGCTGCGGAGCTACCGGAGAGGGAGGGGCCTGCCCAACATCACAGCGGGGGTGGGTTCAGCGGTGACGTCATCTTTCTTCTTCGGTGTCGTGTACGTAGGCGTCGGTTACGCCACTCCAGTCGTAGGCTACGTCCTGCCCGTCCTGTTCCTCAGGGGGGTCGGGGCGCTGGTCGGCTTCCTGGCCGCTCCGGTGCTTCGAGAAAAGGTGCGACCCTCTCGGGACTCGTTCTCCAGGACGATTTTCGTCATGGGGGTTCTGGAGACCTTCGGTTTTCTCGCCTTCAACTACGGGCTTTCTCTGGGGGTCGATTCGCTCCCGGTGGTCGCGGCCCTTTCGGGGATGGGAGGTGCTGTGGCTGCCGCCTATGCCCTGGTCCTCCTGAAGGAACGGCTGGAAAAGAATCAGCTTCTCGGCATGGCGCTTTCGATAGCAGGGGTCTTCGTGCTGCTGTATCTGGAGCGATAGACGATGGACTACTTCGCCGCAGTGCAGGAAGGTCGGAGCAGGGTGAAGAAGGCAGTCGAAATACTTCAGGAGGTCGCCGGTCCTTCATCCCCAGTCCTCTTCCTGAAGATGGGGATTGAAGAATGGACTCCGGTAGGGGCTGAAGTCCTGTTCGCAGTGGTGAGCGGCAAAGACGAAACGGCAGCAGTCGTGGTCTGCGACCTCGACGGCAATTCGAAGGCCATATCCGCGTGGGTCCCTGCGTCAAAGGCAGAGGAGTACGCGAGGTCCCTAGAATCCAGGGGGCTTTCCAGATATGACGACGAGGTCAAGCTCCCAATCTGACGCTATTGTTTATTAACAGGGCGGGGCTCTCGTGCAACTTGCGCCAACTCCGCACTGATCGCCGCTTCGACGACCTTGCAAAAGCTCGACGTGGCCCCGGCGTGCGCTCGTTGGACGAGAGATATTGGAGGTGAAGTGAATGGCAAGATGTTCGGTCTGCAAAGGACACGCCGTGGCGGGTTGCGCTGAGTGCGGTATTCAGGTGTGCATGTCACACTGCACAACCATTTTCGACGATAATACTAGGTCAATGAAGACCTACTGTGGTAATTGTACTGCCAAGAGGATGCCAGTCTGGGTAGCTCGAAGAAGGTAGTCTGCGGAATCCCACTAAACCCTGCTTCCCAGGCTGGTCACTCCACTGAGCGGAGTCTTGTCTTGCGGATGCCCGGATTCCACGCGCAGTTTCCTTCAACTTTCTGTAGGTTCGGCGACCCAGTCTAGCGGGAGATTCCTTGGTGAAAACGAAAGTCCTCGATTGGCTGCTGGAGGAGGAACAGCCTCCAATCAGATATCTTACTCTGACTGCGCTGGAAGAGAAACCCGCCGGCGACCCGGAGGTGCAGTTCGCAAAGGCGATGATTGCGCGCAGAGGCTGGGCCGCCGACATCCTGTCAAGGCAGGACCCGCATGGTTGGTGGGTCTCGGAAGAGAAGCTGTACACTCCAAAGTACGATTCCACGAACTGGATGCTTCTAATCCTCTCTGACCTCGGGCTGACCAAAGAAGACCCACGCTTAACCAGGGCGTGCGACCTGTGGATCAGGCGCTTCGCGAAGGCCGACGGCGGGTTCGGCGCTGATGGTTCGAGCAGGAGCCACCTCTGCATCGTGGGGAACACTGCGCGCGCCCTGGCAAAGTTCGGTTACGCAGAGCACCCCAAGGTGAAGAGCGCCTTCAGGTGGATGGTCGATAATCAGGCAGAGAAAGGTGGCTGGTCTTGCTTCGGCAGCGGCAGGAATCTCGATTCTTGGGAGCCGATGAGCGCGTTCGCCTCCTACCCGCGGCAAAAGTGGACCAAGAGCATCAAGAATGCGGTGGAGAAGGGCGCTGGGTTCTACCTAGAGAGGGAGCTGCACAGACAGGGTGACCATTACGAGCCTTGGTATCGCTTCCACTATCCGGTCCACTACTACTACGACCTTCTGGTGGGCCTCGATTTCATGACCGCGCTCGGATATGGCGGAGACAAGAGACTCGACCATGCGGTCGCGGTCCTGAAGAAGAAGCGGAGGGCCGACGGGAGATGGAACCTCGATGCGATCCACCCTGACGTCGAAGGGGGGATGGCAGACTGGTACGCTAAGCACCCCAAACACGCGCCCACTCCATTTGCGCTGGAGCGAGCGGGGGAACCAAGCAAGATGATTACATTCAGAGCGAGTCTGGTCTTGAAACGGCTCGGACAATCGGTCTAGGCATGCCGGCGGCCGAGTCAGGGGATGTTTCGACCACCAGCCCTAGACGCGCCCCCCGGACAGTGATTTCGACTACTCCACTGTGAAGTAGAGCCGCCTGTTGTTCTTCCCCTTGTTCTCCGCCCTTAATCCGACCACCTTCCCGATTTCATTCGTGTTCTTGACGTGCACCCCCCCGTCAGCCTGAGTGTCCACGTCCCCGATCTGAACGATCCGCAGCATCTCCAGCGATGGGGGCATCGCATTCGCGAGCTTCACGAACCCTGGCTTGGACAGGGCCTCCTCTCTCTTCATGAAGAAGGTCTTAACCTCAAGGCTCCTCTTCACAGCCTCGTTGACCCTGTCGATGAAGACGGAGAGCTTCTCTCTGTCGAACTCTGCGAGGTCGAAGTCGACCCTCGACTCCTGCGGGCTGATCTGGTTCCCAGTGATGAGGGCCCCAGTCTCGGCATTGACGACTGAGCTGAGGATGTGCGCGGACGTGTGCATGCGCATTATCCTGTATCTGCGGTCCCAATCCAGGACCCCATGGACCCTATCGCCCACCCTCAGGTCCGCTGGCGCCTCGAGCATGTGGAACACGTTCTCGCCCTCCTTGGTCGCCTCGATGACCGTCATGCCGTTCAGCCTCCCGGTGTCCGAGACGAGCCCGCCGCCGCGGGGGTTGAACGCCGTCTGGTCGAGGACGACACGGTTCCCGTCCACCAGCTCAACTTCCGCGTTGAAATCACGCAGGTACATGTCCTCCCAGAACAGCTTCCTCGTCAACCCCCGACCAGTCCTGCGACTCGGCCTTTAATGTTGCACAGTTCAAAAGCTGCTGATTTTGGTCTGGGTCAGCTCCCTCGAGATTAGGACGCTCTCCCGGGCCCACTTCTCCCTTCGTATCACGAATTTCGCCAGGGCAGCGTTCATCGCCCTCTGGAAAGTCTCGTATCTCTCGTACTGCTGCTTCATCAGCGCCCTTATGCTCTCCCTCACGTTCCAAACCCCCAGGGGCGTGATGTATCCAGGGTAGGTCTCCCTCAGCACGATCGCCGCTGCCTGCCTTCGCTCCTTGCCCAGGGCCTCCGCGACCGCGAGTCTGGTCGAATAATAGCATCCTCCCACCTTCGCGTAGGTGCTCCTGCCGAAGTACTCCTCGTAGTCCCCTATCATGTACGGCTCGTTTGTGAACTGATTCCAAGTCGTGTTGGGGAACCACGCCTCGATCCATTCGAACCTCCACGGCTCAGGGAGGAGTATCGCAGTGTACTGGTTGTCGTAGACCCTGAATCCGTAGACCCTGTATTCATCGATGGTCGGGTAGCGCTTGACGCGCTCCAGCAGGCTGAGGCTGATCGAGCTGTCGACCGCAGTGATGCTCCACCTCGTCGGCACTATCCTCCTCCTCGGCCCGACCCCGAACATGCCGAGGCTGAACGCCCTCTGGATTCTGGTAACGAGCACCCCCTTGGAGTAGAGGTCTGCGACCGCTTCCGTCGCATTCAGGTCCCTGTCGTAGTGGGCGGTTTCTATCCTTCTGTCGGCCGGAGCGTCCCCCAGCTTGAACCGGTCGAGCGGAGCTGAGGGCCCATACGGCTGCGTGTCCTCGCTCAACGTCAGCATCCTCCTGGGGGGCTTTGTGAGCTTCAGTTCCGTGTCGACCGACCTGCTGGCCATCGCCAGCTCCTGCAGGTCGGCGAGGAACCTCCCTGGGTCCCTCGCATCGATCACGTTCGCCCTCCTGTTTCCGCGCACCAGCGCATACCTGTAGTCTACGATCTGTTCTATCGGCTTGCCGAGCCACTCCTCCGGGGTATCAAGAATCTCCGTGTTCCCAAACCGCGAAGGAACCATCGGCCCGATGGAGACCTTGGGATAACCGAGCCTCCCGACGAACACCCCGGGAGGGGACGACCCCTCAATCTGGGATGTGGTGACCGACACCCCCGACTTGGCCAGGGCCTGCGCTTTCACTATTATCGGGCACCTGGGTTTCCCGCAGAGTAGCTTCGCCCCCCTGCATTGGAGGCACACCCACGCTGGCGGGTTTTCGATGACTTCAATCGACTTCGCCACGTCGTCCTCAAGCCCGGTGACTGCCGCTGGCATCACGTTCGAAAGCCAGGTTATCCTTCTTGGCAAGGAGCCCTTTCAGAATAGCCTGACTAGCCTCTTAAACTCCGTGGTTCGCTCGGGGTCAGAACAGGTCAGCGGGGAGCCTGTGTCCCGCCTGCCTCGAGCTTAGATTCGCCTTTGTCCTTCGTCACCCTGAAGACCTGGTCCGCGAAGCTCTCCAGCTCATTGTCGTGAGACACGATGACCACCTGTGTGCAGCCCACGTCATCCAGGACCTCTCTCATGTTCCCAAGCTGCTCCCGGCTGAAGCCGTCTGTCGGTTCGTCGAGTATCAACAGGTTCGACTTCATCCCGGCCGTGGCCCTCTGTGTGAGGGTGTTCAGGGCAAGACGGTAGGCCAAAGCGACGCTGGTCCTCTCCCCTCCGCTTAGGTACTCCACGTCCTGCTCGTACCCTCCCTGCGAGACTATCGGGGTGAAGTTGTCGTCCACCCTGACCTCCTTCTCCGGGTCGCTCACCAGCATTCCGAACCACCTCTGGAAGAGAGAGTTGAACTCTTGGTTCAGGTTCGACAGCACGGACCTCTCGACAAGCTGGACCGTAGGGACGAAGTAATCCGATAGCCAGAGCTCGTCCTCCTGGAGCCTGTCTCTCTTTACCCCGGCGCTCCTTTTCGCCACGATTTCGATTCCGACAGCCGCCTGCCTCTTCGTCACCAGCTCCAGCCTTGCCCGGCTGTCTGACAACCGGTCCCTCAGCCCCCTGAGCTCTGCCTCTGCCTTCTGCAGTTCTCCTGCGTTTCGCTTGACCCTCACTGCGACCTCGTCGAGCTTGCCCGATTCACTTTCTACATCATTGAGCCTCGTTCTCGCATAGCGGGCGCGCTTTTCGACCCTCTTCCTCGCCTTCGCCTTCCGTTCTATGTCCTTCTTCAATCGGCTGAGCTCAGAAAGCTGCCGAGCTTTCTTCTCCTTCGCCAAGCGGTACTCTTCCGCTGCTTCCCTCGCCCTCCGGGTCCTCTCCAGCTCTGCCTCAGTCGCTGCCAGCTCAGCCGAGAAGTGTTGCTTCTCGGCCTCCTTCGCCTCAGTCCTGCCCTTGAAGTCGTGTGCCTCGATTGGTCTGTCGCAGACTGGACAAACTCCCTTCTCGATTATAGATTGATAGTCTGACAGCTTTGACTCGGTTGCAGCCAGAAGCCCTGTCAGGCGCCTGACCCTGTCTTCCTGCCTGCGCTCCTTCTTCTTGAGCTCCCCCACAGTCAGCCTGTCCTGAGGGGGTTGGCTCCTGATCTCTCGAGTAGTCTGGGCGACTCTGTCCGCCTTCCCCTTCAGGCCTCCGATTTCTCTCTCCAGTCCGAGGAGGTCGCTCTCGAATTCCACAATCGACCTCCGGAGGAGAGCTCCCTCAACCTTGACCCTCTCGAGCCCGAGCTCCTCCTCCTTCAATTTCTCCCTCTCCGTCCTCAAGGCCTGAATCCACTCCTCACACCCAGCCGCTTCCGTCTGGAGCGCCGCTACCGTGCCCCTGTGCTCCGTCTCCTGCTTGACCAAGGTCTCCGCCTCCTCTTCAAGCTTCTCGATCCCAGCCGCCATCCCTTCGAGTTCCCTCATGTCCCCCCGAATCTCTCTGGAAAGCCCCAACGCGTTCTCGGCCGCAATCTTGTAGTCCTCGACCCTGAATGCCCGGCGAAGGATCTGCAGCCTCAGGTCTGGGCTCAGGGCTATGACCTCCTTCATGCGTTCCTGGGGGGTGTACACAGCATACCTGTAGATCCAACTCTGCGCTTTCGGGTCTGGCATCTCGTTGAACTCAAGGACCTCCAGCATCTTCTCTTTGAGCTCGCTCGGTGATAGGGTCAGTGCAGTTTCCGGAGTCCTCAGCTGGCCTTCGGTCTGCTGCACCCGCCCCGACTTCTTCTCAAGTCCCCTGCGGACCTCGTACTCCTTTCCGCCTACGTCGAAGAGTAGCCTCACTTCTCCCGACGACTCGCCAAGCTTCAGGATGGACGCCCCCGGTTCAGAGCCGAGCCCGAAGAGTCCGAACTCTATCGCCATGAGTATGCTCGACTTCCCCGACCCGATGTCTCCTTCGAAGAGCGTCCTGCCGAGCGGGAACTTGATCAGGGCGTGACTGTAGCTCCTCACGTTGGTCAGTTCGAGCTCTTCAATGATCAAGGTTCGGTCGCTCTCCGTCTTACACCGAGGACCTCCAGCCCCCCCTTCACCATCCTCGACGAGTAGTCTCTCTTTGATTCGTTGAGCTTCGGTGGCTGTCGGAGAAGCCTCAGGAGTTCGAGCCCAGCGGTCGCTCCCGCATCTCCCTTGAGACGGTCGTCGGAGACGCTGACCTTTCCGGCCTCGCTGGCGAAGAGTCTCCGCTCAATCAAAGCCGGGTCATCTCCAGCCGACACCTGCTGGGTGGACTCCCTCGACTTCAGCCCGTTCCTGTTCAGGTAGACGTGGATGGCCCCCCTCCCCGAAAGCGAGGCCCTGATGCCAGCGAAGTCCACCTCTGATACCCTGCCTCCCGCGAGCTCTCCGTACGCGCGAATCACGACCAACTTCCCAGACACATCAACATCTTTCAGGAAAGCCGCTACGACCCCCGACGCCTCCAAGGAGTTCTTCCCAGTCAGGTCGTACTCCCGAAAGATGCTATCGAACGTTTGGACGGGGATGAAACTCTTCTTTCGAATCTTGTCGTCGAACTCAACCAGGTAGAACCCGCGCTCCACTCCCTTGGCGGTCTCCTCGAGGTCGCGGCCGTACCCGGTGAAGAGTGGCCCCGGGTAGACAATGGTCTCGTACCCTTGCATCGTGAACTCTCCCCTCTGGTGAATGTGCCCCCCTGCGTAGTAGTCGAAGCCGCTGGGGAAGAGGGTAACGTCGACTGTTTCCATCTCGCTCAGGTGGGGAGGTCGGAACTGCGTAAGCCCGCTGTGGAATGCGAAAATCTTGAAGCCTTCGAGGGACTCCAGCGCTTGCCTGTCGAGGATCTCGTAGTACTTTCTCTCCAGCCCAATCTTTCTAGCAGAGATGCCGACGAGCTTCGCCCCGGTCTTCGCGTCCTGAAAGACTTCGAGTTCGATCCTCCCTTCGGTGCTCTTCCACTTCGAGACGTTCGTGATGACGTCGGCGGTGCTGAGTATGTCGATTACAGAAGTCCCGTTAGGGGTGTAGTCGTGACTTCCGTAAATGGCGTAGATTCTAATCCCTGCTTCCCTGACCTCCATCATCTTCCTCAGGGCGGCGTTGACCACCCCGAGTTCGGGGATTCCTACGTGGAACAGGTCCCCGCACACAAGGACGAAGTCCACCTCGAGGTCCATCACCCTTGAAAGCGCTGCTTCGAAAGCCCTGAGCTCTAGCTTCTGCAACTCTGGTTCTCGGTGAGCGCCCAGGTGCACGTCGGCCATGTGCGCGAATCGGTGCATGTCCGCCTTTCAGAGGCTCTGCCAGCGGTTTAAGATTATGGACATCGAATCGGTGTATGCATAGGCCCCTGCGCGGAGTTCTTGCGCTCCGCACAGGGCTCGACGCGTCCCGGCAAAGCAATGCTATCACCCAGAGTTCAGCTTTCTCCTGCGCGCTCTTACCGATCCTAGTCCTCTGATTCTCGCAAGTTGATGCTTACTCTCACTATACCTTTGAAGCCGGATTGGCCTTCTCACCTTTCCGAGGCGGAGCCCTTGACGTACCAATTCGTTGAGTTCCAATAAAGCCGTCGTTCCATTAATCCTATCTTCATAGTAGTCTATTATGATTCCTAATTCCTTGTTCTTCTTGAAACAAAAGTGCACTAATTGCTTTGCCGCGGCTAGGACTGACCGGGGGCTGGCGATTTGCAGCATATAGGCTCCGTTGCTGTGCTTCAGAACGTTCCCTACGGCTATGCCCTTCGAAAACAGGAAACTTCTCAATTGCCGCAACTGTTCATGAGAATTATCTACCCAAACTAATGTGAATCTCAAGACCACAGGCGAGTCAGTCCTCACACGAGCACAGCCATCACCGTCGAAATATCCGCCGACCTGCGCCCATAGGGTATATTGCGCAAGTCGTCCTCTGACTGGGGGTCCAAACTGATCGCCCGCGGTGCTCTGAGTGCCCCCTGGCGGATTATTCATGGCACCCTAGTAGATTCTTCCTAATAAGCCCCGATGCCCACAAGTTGCATCTTGCCCGCAATCGCGCCGGACGAGCTGGCAGACGCATATGTCTCTAGGTCTGCCAGGATTCTCTTGTGGTTCCCAGCGGAGGAGTTCTCCTCCTCCGCCGAGGTTCCTTCTGGCGTGTGCCGGCTGTAGTCCTCCTTCTGTTCTAGACGGGATTCCGCTCAGCGGCCTACCCCGGCCTCCTGCAGGCGTTTCATCAGCCGCGTTTGGCCTTGCTCCGCACGGGTCAGCCGTTTCATCCCGCTTCCCACCGACCTCAAGGTCGCCCCATCATCGCGCGATGGGTCGGGTCTCGTTTCTGTTCTGGAGCCGACCATCTCTGGTCGCGCCTCCTGGCGCCGTGCGTCCTGCTGCGAGGGAGGAACTTCCCCAGGAGATCCCCGTGGCCCGTCCACCGGCTCGCGTCGGGGGGACCAGGGCGGACGGCCAGATAAGACTATCCAACGCTTCTCCCTGCGAATGCCTGCACCTTTATCCGGCCTCCGCCGCTACTTCGCCAGAGATGAGAGCCAGAGAGAAGGCGACGCACCCCGACGACCTGGGGCGGCTCTTCATGGAACGGGCCGGCAGAGGGGACGCGGATGGGGTGGCAGCGCTCTACGAGAAGAACGCCGTCCTCGCCCTGGTGGGAAGGAAGGTCGTCGGGAGGGAGAGCATTCGGAAGGAATACGAAGAGTTCCTCGGAGGCAAGCCGAAAAGGTTCCAGGGAGAACTGCAGCCATCTGTCACCAGGGGGATTTGGCGCTTACCTCGACGCGGATCCCTGGAGGGGCCACGGCCGAAGTAGCACACCGCCAACGTGACGGGACCTGGCTGTGGGTGATCGACCAACCCCACCTGTTGGGCAAGTGACTCCGGGCCACCGCCAAGCATAATTCACGCCTGCAGGGCGACCCCCGATGCCTTGGACATCAGGGATCTCCTGGATGAAAGGCTGCTCAACCAGCGGATATCGTCGCAGGTCCCGGCCTCCCCCGAGAAGGTCGTCTCCGAGCTCGGCGCGGTCCAGGCCCAGGACTACCCCGCCTCCCTCTGGGCCATCGGCCTCCGGTCGAAGTCTGCGAAGTCCGACGTTGAGGCCGTTGCCGCCCGTGGGGGGATAGCGAGGAGCTGGTTGAACCGCGGGACCCTCCACTTCGCCCGCTCCTCAGACATCAGATGGATGCTGAAGCTCTTCTCCCCCCGGCTGGTCCGTACCGCTGAAGCAAGGGACCGGCACCTGGGGCTCACCGACCAGACCGTGGCAAAGACCAGGGCCCTCTTCCGGAAGGCTCTCCAGGGCGGGAGGCGGCTCACGAGGACCGAGATGTATCAGGTGATGGCCAAGGGCGGTGTCCCCGCTTCCAACAACCTCGGCTACCACATGCTCTACCGAGCCGCCTGGGACGGGGTAATCTGCTTCGGCCCCCACTCGGGGAAGGAGCCGACCTTCGTCCTGGCCGACGAGTGGCTCACCGACTCGCCTCTGTTCGACCGGGACCAGGCGGTCACCGAGCTGGCGGCCAGGTACTACTCGAGCCACGGTCCCGCCACGGTCAAAGATTTCGTCTGGTGGTCAGGCCTTACAGTCTCCGACGCCAAAGCCGGGGTCACGAAAGCCGGATCGAAGCTGAGGAGGGTCGAGTTCGGTGATGAGATTTACTATGCCCCGGCCGACCGACGACGCCGGAGAGCAGATAGGACAGTCCACCTGCTCCCCGCCTTCGACGAGTACCTCCTCGGCTACAGCGACAGGTCCGCCATACTGGGCGGCGCCGAGACCCAGGCCTGGATACGCAAGGCGAAGGTGGTCGTCGTCTACAGCAACGGCATCTTCCTCCCCACCCTGGTTGTCGACGGCGTCGTCGCAGGGGTCTGGAAGAGGTCGGTCACCAAAGACCATGTTGTCATCGAAGTAAACGGTTTTCAGGAGCTCGACAAGGGACGGATGAGCGAGGCCAGGGAAGCGGCGGAGGACTACGGGCGCTTCCTCAAGACGGACGCCTCCCTGAAGGTCGTCTGAGGCTTCGAAAGCTTTAGCTCCCGGCCCGCCCCGGAGCCAACCATGCTCACCTGGGAGGAGTTCGAAAAGTCCGCCCCAGAGATGGCCCGCTTCGGGAGCCAGAAGCTCTCCGAAGGAATGATGTACATCGGTACGGTCCGGAAGGACGGTTACCCCCGGCTCCACCCCTTCAGCCCCTTCGTAGCCTCAGGCCACCTGTTCGCCTTCATGGAGCCCACCTCCCCCAAGGGGCACGACATCCGAAGGTCTGGGTTGTACACCGCCCACTCGCAGGTCAAGGACTCGCAGGGGACCGGGGGAGAGTTCTCCATAACGGGCAAGGCGCGGCCGGTCGAGGACGCCTCTACGAGGGAGCTGGCGGTGAAGGGGTGCCCCTACAACCCCGCAGACCGCTACGTACTGTTCGAGTTCTTCATCGAGCGGTGCCTCACGACCCACTACGTCGACGGGAAGCCTCAGTTCGTCCGCTGGAAGGAGTCCACTTCGAAGAGCTGAGGGAAGTACTCCCTCTCCGCCTGCAGCACCTTCCCCTCGGTCCGGGCCCTCCTGTACGCCTCCAAGGGCTCCTGGTTCAGAGTCAGGAAGGTCGGACCCCATTTGAAGATGTTCATGTAGCTCTTGGCCTCCTCCACCTCTCCTAGTATGTACATGGTCGCGGCCACCGCCTCTAAGGAGCTCAGCGTCCCAGCCCTCGAGTAGTTGGTCGGGTTCCCAGCCAGGAGCATGGGGAGCCGCCGGTGCTTCCCACCTAGCTTCCTGAAGAACACCTCCTGGGCCTGGTTCCATGACGCGTCGATCACGAGGACGCTCTTCGCCACTTTGTCAGGAGGTGAGAGGGTCCTGTGGGCCCAGGGGTTGAGGACTATCACCTTGTCTGATGCGTGGAACTTCCTGCTGACCCCCTTGGCCAGGTCCATGTTGACCATCTTCCTGGCGGTGCACTTCGTGGGGTCGTCCTGGCCCATTTCAAGCGCGAAGACTCCCAGCATACAGTTTCAATTTCGAGCCGGTTTCGGGTCCCTTAAGGTAGTGTCGGTGGTGTCGACGGCACCGATGCCTTTGACGCCGACATAACCCCGCCCTCCGCCCAAGACCCTACGAATGGTCTCGCGAGCGTATTGTCCATACTCCCGAGCGAGGTCAGCAAGTCTCTTCCCTTCCACAAAGTGTT
Source organism: uncultured Nitrosopumilales archaeon (assembly GCA_964476175.1). Classification (GTDB taxonomy): domain Archaea; phylum Thermoproteota; class Nitrososphaeria; order Nitrososphaerales; family Gagatemarchaeaceae; genus DATFYP01. The sequence continues at coordinate 6,735 of CAYYYU010000049.1, read as the reverse complement.
TGTATCTAATGCGTTCAAAATCCTCAGGGGTGACTTTGGACCTGAATCTCCCAAAGGAATCCCTGAGTCTCGCACTTCTCTTTGCCTTCATCAAAGCCAGACCCATGTGGCCTAGTGTATGGGACGTCGATGACCACTTTCCCCGGCCTCTTCTCCCTGCGGCCAGCTTCAACTTCCTGTTGGAGGACTGTCATCAATTCGTTGCCGGTTATTCTTCCTTCATAGTAATCTAAAGCGGCTCTAGCTTCATTGGCTTTCTTGTACAAGTATGGAATCATTTTTCTGAGCATCTCGACAACCGAGCGGTATTCGCTGACTGCGACCATGTTGGCAGATAACTTGTAATGCTTGAGGACGTTGCTCGTCCTGATCCCTTTCCCTCGTAGGAAATCCCTAACCATGCTAATCTGGTCCTTTGTCTGGTCGACGAACCAAAGCGACAGGCTCAATTTGAAAGGAAGGTTGCTCAAATCAGAGGTCGCAATGGTTCCATCACCATCGAAGTATCCAGCAACCTGCTCCCAGGTTTCGTACTTGGCCGCACTTCAGCGGTCGTCTGGACGATTTAAGGGGCAAGGATTAATACTGCACAAAACAATAGCGCTGGCAATAGGAGTTGATTTAGTGGCCATGCCACAAGCATTTCGTCCTCGTGAACGCTGACCTTGGTGCCGAGGAAGATCTCCTCAAGAAGCTCAGGGAGATCCCCAACGTCAAGGAGGTCTATGTCGTGTACGGTGTCTACGACATAGTCGCCAGAGTCGAAGCCGATACCATGGAGAAGGTGAAAGAGACCATCACCTGGCACATACGCCGCCTCGACAAGGTGAGGAGCACCCTCACGATGATCGTCGTCGAAGCGTAGGCCACAGTTTCTCTACCCTGATTTCAGCCTTCGTACGAGCGAGACTCCTTCGAGTCCCACAAGGACTAGGGTGACCCCGATTATCCCGTAGACCCAGGCGAAGCTCCCCACGGATGACGACGAGCCGGACTCGTCGAGCTGAAGGAGGACCATGGCTAGCAGGAAGACCCCGAGGAAAAGGCCTCCCATTGCTCAAATAGGCCGGAGGGAGCTGACCGTCCCATGCGTTGCTTGGTTGGCATCGACGACACCGACTCGTCCCGGGGGTGGTGCACCACATATCTCGCCTACCGCATCGCCTGCGACCTCTGTCCGGACGTGGAGGTGCTCCCCTACCCGAGGCTGGTCCGGCTCAACCCCAACATCCCGTTCAAGACCAGGGGGAACGCCGCCGTGGGCCTCCGGGTCGAAACCGACGACCCGGACCTGGCATTCGAAAGGATCTCGTCCAAGGTGAGGGAGCTTTCAGACGTCGAGGGGGGCGCCAACGCGGGGATGGTCTTCCTACACGACCCTTCCGTTTCAGGGCTCTTCGGACCGCTCTATCTGCAAGCCCTTTCAGGGATGGTCAGCCCACACAAGGTGAGGCGCATCCTGAAGGACAACGGAGTGAGGAGCCTCGAGCTAGGTAACGGCATGGGGCTAGTCGGAGCCGCGAGCTCGCTGGGGTTCGACGAGGGGTCGGACCACACCTACGAGCTAATCTCGTACAGAAAGAGGGAGTACTGGGGGACGAAGCGGGTCATCGACAACGGGTCAGTGAAGGAGATCGACTCGGCGACATTCCCCCGGACGTTCAACAACTACGATTACCAGAAGAGGAAGATCCTGGTTGCGCCTCACGGCCCTGACCCGGTGTTCGCGGGGATCAGGGGGGATGCGCCGCAGACTGTAATCCGCGCCTTCGGCATGCTTAGGCATGAGGAGCCGCTTCAGGGGCACATGGTCTATGTTTCAAACCAGCACACCGACGCCCATCTCTCCGAGAAGCTACGGTGGAAAACGTACTCTTCCGGGTGGCTGGATGGAGCGGTGGAAGGGGTGAAGACGGGAACCGGAGGCCACGTGTACGTCACGATCAAGGCGGAAGGCAGGCTGAGGGTCGCGGCCGCCTACGAACCGACGGGGGACCTGAGAAGAGCGGCGAAGCTTCTTCGCACCGGTGACAGGATTCGGGCATTCGGCGGCGTAAGGCGCGGTACGACCCTTCACCCACCGGTCTTGAACATGGAGAAGTTCCAGGTGCTGAGTCGCGGGACCGTCCTTCCCAGGGGGATCTTCATCTCGTCCCCGCGGGCCAACAGGCACCTGACGAAGCCCCTCATCAGGTACGGCAGGGAGGACCTGCGGAAATCGGGACCCGTCGAAGGGTGGCTCGAGGCCGCCTCTACACTGCCGCTAGCGCTTGCTTGAAGTCGGCGACCAGGTCCTCGGCGTCCTCTATCCCGACCGACACCCTGACGAGGGTCTCTGGTATCCCCGTCGCCGCCCTCTCCTTGGCCGACATCTGCGTGTGGGTCATGTTGTAGGGCTGGGACACCAGGGTCTCCACCCCTCCTAGGCTTGCGGCGAGGGTGGCTATCTTGCATGACTCGGTGAACTTCATGGCGTCCTTGGTGCCCCCCTTAATCTCGAAGCTCAGCATCCCCCCGAACCCCTTCATCTGCTTCTTCGCCAGCTGATGTTGCGGGTGTTCTTTCAGCCCTGGGTAGTGCACCGCCTTCACCTTCTTTTGGGTCGACAGGAACTCGGCCAGGACCATCGCGCTAGCGTTCTGCTGCCTCACCCTGATCGCCATTGTCTTCATCCCCCTGAGAATCAGCCATGCGGGCATCGGGTCCAGGGTGCCGCCGAAGTCCCTCCTCATCATCTTGATCTTGTGCATCATCTGCTGGTCTGCGACCGCCGCCCCTGCGATCAGGTCCGCGTGGCCGTTGATGTACTTCGTCACGCTGTGCAGGACCACGTCGGCCCCGAGGTCTATGGGGTTCTGGTTGACGGGTGAAGCGAACGTGTTGTCGACCATCAGGATGGCGCCGTTCGAATGGGCCAACTTCGCGGCCTTCCGGATGTCCACCAGTTTGAGGGTCGGGTTGGTGGGGCTTTCGACGTACACGACGTTGGTGCTCTTCTTGACGCTCCCTTCGAGGGCGGCGTCGGACGTCTCGACCAGTTCGGTGCTGAACCCCAGGTCCGGGAGGATGTCGTGGAGCATCGCATAGGTCCCGCCATAGAGGTCCTTTATCCCGAGGATGTGGCCACCCTTCTTCAGGAAGGCGAAGAGCGCCGTGGAGATCGCGGCCATCCCCGATGAAAATCCTGCACCTTCGCCTCCGTGCTCGAGGGTGGCCAGTTTCTTTTCGAACGTCACGACGGTAGGGTTCTCCCACCTCGAGTAAGTGTACCCCTTCTTGCCGAACCCGCCCACCGCCACCGGGACGTCTTCTGCCCGCTTGAACCCGAAGGTGGAGGTCTCGTAGATCGGGGTCGTCACCGAGCCCGTCCTATCATCGATGGGCTCTGACTCGTGGACCGACATCGTCGAATCTCCGGCCATGCGGCTCGCGCCTCGAGAGGGGGTGTAAATACCCTCGCATCCCAGGATTCTTCATAAGGGATTCCGCAGCAAGCCTGTCCGTGGAATCCCGAGCCGTCCTTGCCGTCCCGATCTACACGCTGAGCGCCTACGGCGGGATGGGGCGTGCGCCTGCGGCGCTTCGCAGGGCCGGGGTCACGAATGCCTGTGGGGCGACCAAGGATTTCGGGGACGTGAAGATACCTGAGTTGACCAAAGATCTGACTGAAGGGAAGGTGAAGAACCTGAGCCACTTCAGGGCCGCCACCATGGCCACCTACGACTTCGCGAAGTCCGTCAACGCTGAGAGCGTAATCGTCCTCGGGGGAGAGTGCTCCGAGACCGTGGGGGTCATGGCAGGGCTGGCCGAATCTTTTGGTGGGAAGGCGGGGATGCTCTGGATGGACGCCCACGGCGACTTCAACACGCCGGAGACCTCTCCGTCGGGCTACATCGGAGGGATGTGCCTGGCCATGGCAGCGGGGCGGGGCCCTGACCTGGGAATGTCGCCATCGTTGTCGCCGGAGCGGCTGGTCCACGTCGGCTCGAGGGCGCTCGACCCGCCGGAGGCGCAGGCGTTCGAGTCCTCCTCTGCCACATTGATCACGGCCCAACAGGCGAAGAGCATCGGCGCTGTCAACGTCGCACGAAACGCGGCGAGGCGCCTCGACCGGAACTCCGACTGGGTCGCATGCCACCTAGATGTCGACGTAGTAGACCCCTCGTACGTCCCAGCAGTGAACTATCCCACTCCCGGAGGCTTGACTCCCGACGAAGCTTCGACTCTCCTGGGGACCATCCTGAAGACGGGCAAGGTGAGATTGCTGGAGGTCGCCGCCTACAACGGCTCGCTCGACCCGCAGGGAACTTCGCTGCTGACAATTGGAACGCTACTCGAAAGAGCTTTCCACGAAGCAGCGAAGCGTCAGGGTTAATTCCGGTCGAAGATCTGCATGACTATGCGCGAAGACTGGCCCGCCTTCAGGGCCAGACTTGTCAGGCAAGCATACCTGATATTCCCTCTCGGGTTCTCCATCGTGTTCGGCATCGTATTGTTCCTGTCAGGAACCCTGTTCAGCTCTGCCGCCAGCATCATGTTTCTGCTTCTGACTCCGGTCGTCGGGGCGGCGGGGTACCGCTGGAGGAGGTGGAGGGCCTGGCTCACCCTTGTCATGATAGCCGTGTCCTATGAAGCGCTGGCGGGGGTCATCGACGCGGTCGCAGACGCCAACAATGGCCTCTCCCTCCTCGACTTCGACAGGTACCTCTGGGGGTTCAACCTGACCGGCTGGATTCAGTCCAGCCTCTCCTCCGCAGCCATGACCAATTTCACAGCCGTCCTTTACCAGCTGCTCATGCCCGTCGTCTTCATGACATCCTTCTTCATCTGGTTCCGGAATCGTCACACATTCGGGAAGTTCGTCACCGCGATGCTTCTGACCTCCTATGCCGCCTTGCTCACATTCCTTCTTCTCCCTACCGCCCCTCCATGGATCAGCGGTGCCGCCAGCAACCTTGTCATAGCCTCGGGGCTCGGCTCCATTCCTGCCTTCCTTACCCCGGTCGCGGTGTTCCTCGAACCCAACAAGTTCGCCGCCTTCCCGAGCCTTCACGCCGCCTACATGGTCACCTGCACGTACTTCCTTTTGAAGGTCGACAGTCGCATCGGGGGGGCCGCAATCCTGTTGACCGGGGGGATCCTGTTTTCGACCCTGTATCTCGGCCAGCACTATCTCGTTGACCTGATAGCCGGCACTGCCTACGCCATCGTCCCATGCCTGAACTCCGAGCGTCTGCAGATATTCGGGGGCCAGGAAACCCCGTCGGGCCCCGTGGGAACGGGCGCGAACAAAGGCGCGGCAGTGTTGCCCCGCACGGTGCCGCCCGCCCAAAGTAGAATCAACCCTGAAACATCCAGCGGGTAGGAAAATAGCGAGGGGAGGATTTGAACGCACGGTCGGGTTCTACCCGATCTCCGCTCTGCGGGTTATGAGCCCGCCGGGATGATCCTTGCCCCCGCAGGGGGTCTGGCTTCCCCACCTCGCTTTGACGGCCTTGAAACGGTTCGCCCTTAAGTCTTCCCCGCGGCTAAGCTGGGGTCGGATAGGGCATGCAGGCCGCGCGGTGGTACCTACAGCAGGTGCATTTCGAGCAACTTTCGTAATCCTTGTGCTTGCAGACCCTGCAGATGCAGGACGCCATTATTTCCGCGCCCTCGGCTCAGCTTCCTTAAGCTTGTCGAAGATAAGTTTCTCCGGGTCCTCTCCGAGCTCATCGGCCAGCCCTCGTTTCAGGGCCAGGAGCCGTGGGACGTCGTGGTCCTTCGCGGTAAACCTCCGAACTTCCTCTCCGAACGGCCTCACCCTGTCGGCGTCGACCATCTTGTCCGCGAAGCAGACGGTCCTCTCCTCCAGGGTGTGGGGGACGTAGTCGAAGTCGGGGAGCCCCAGCTTCTTCGCCTCCTCCGCCGAGATCCCTGCCCCCACGTGCCTCCTCACTATCTCGACAACCACCCGGTCGACCCCTTCGTTCTGAAGGATCTCCGCGCCTTCGACCCCGTGCCTCACCGTCTGGGTCCTGGACCGCCCGATGTCGTGGAGGAGCGCGCCTGCTATCACCGCGCTCATGCTGACGGGCTTCCCTCTCCGCTCTAATCCCTCGCCGACTATCTTGGCGGCCATGGCCACCGATTGGCAATGCCTGACTATGTGCGGTGGGCTCCCATATTTTGCATGCAGCGCCATCGCCTCCTCGACGGAGGGGGTCACTTGGCTAGTTCCTCTTCCAGCTGCTTGATCTTCCAGCGGAGGGCGTCCTTCAGCTCCGCGTTGTCAAGGCGGTTGAGGGGTTTGCCGCAGGTCGGACATTTGAAGAAGTTCTCCATGGCGTCCTCGAACGTCCGGGTGAGGCAGGTCGGGGTCCCGCAGTGGTAGAACTCGTGCGTGTCCTCGAAGTCGAGGCGCTGCTTAAGCCTGTTCAGGACCTTCCTCCTCTGGGTCTGGATGAAACCGTCGGTCTGGTCCCGCTGGGCCTTCCACCTGTATACGAACCAGCCCCGCTTGGGGTCTCTGACCCTGACCCCGGTGATCAGGCTTCTGCCGAACAGGTCGTAGAGGGCCTTCCTGACGGTCTTGATCTTCAGCCCGGTCGCCGATGCGATCTCCTCGTCGGTTGCGTTCTCGTTGTTGAGAAGCGCTCTTGCTACGCGGACGTAGTCCGGACCTCCGATCAGTCCTGCTACCTTTACAAACGTGTCTTCGTATTCTATCTTCAATTCTCTACAACTCTCTTGCCC
>CAYYYU010000048.1:0-14974 GCA_964476175.1 uncultured Nitrosopumilales archaeon | reverse complement strand
TCAGCCTCACCACGGTCTCCTCGCCGAGCATCCTTTCGCTTCTTGACAGCTTGGACGTAGTAATTCCTTCCAGAGTCCGGAAGAGGCTGCTGAGTAGCAGCGACATGGGGCGCGAGTCGTTGCGGATTTCCACCGAAGTCTTCCATGAAATCATTGATCAGGCGGAGCGAAGCGACGTCAAGGTCCCGATGGGGTTGCAGATCGAGCAGGTCGGGGTCCACAACGGCGAGCTCTCGTTGAGTCTGCTGGACAGCACTTACCCGACCCTCAAAGGCGCGTGATTGTGGCCCTCATCCCTTTGTTTGGATATTCATAGCGGTGACGAGAAGTTCTACTGAATCGCAGCTGAGCAGGACAACCATTGTTATCCTTTAGGGATATGTTTTTATCGCTACTTCCAGCAGCCTTACAACATGAATCGGATGGGGGAGCTACTCGGAAGCGTCACGAGGGGGAACGTCGTTGAGGCTCTGGCCCTCTCGAAGAGGCCGCTCACATCCTACAGGGTGGCGAAGGCGTATCACATGAACGTGGCCAAGGTATACATCGAGATGAAGAAGCTCGCGGGGCTAGGTCTGGTGAAGCCAACAAGGGGGAGGAGGGGCGTGGAGTACACGCTGGCTGACGAGGATCTGCGCGGACTTGCTTTGAAGCTCTCTTCGCGGGTGGTCACCTACGATGCCTGGACGAGTGAGGAAGCCAAGAGGGCGAGGTTCAGGATGGGGCTCGCCACGGTCCCCCGGGTCTCCCTGGGGAGCGGGCCGGGAGAGACAGAGGCGAAGCCGACGAGATTGCCGGGCGAGCTCGAGAACCTGGCCGTGCTGGGGAGGAAGAAGTTCGATGCCAAGTACCGCAGGACGGCCAAAGGCGAATATGGTCGCATATGAAACAGTGAAGAGGGTCATTCTGGGAACGGGAGACCCCACTGAGCGGAAGGTCAGGTTCATGGCCCTGCTGACCTCCAGCCTGCCGAAGGGAGGGCGAAGGCCTGTGCTCGCCGGCGGTTCCGCCATCGAGGTGTACCTCGACGGTACCCTCAGGACAGGGGACATGGACGTGGTCTACAGAGTCGAGGCGCTCAGGGGCGTCCTCAAGGCGTGGCACTTCGAGCGGTGGGGCGGGTTGAGGAGCTGGGCCAATGAAGAACTAGGCCTCGCTGTCGACACGGTTGGAGAGGAGCTGACCGGGTCGTACGAGAGGGTCACTACGATAGCGACGGACTACGGGCCGGCTACCATAATAGGCATCGAAGACCTCATCCTGAAACGGCTCGCTTCCGCCAAGTTCTGGAAGGTATCGAGCGACATGGAACAAGCTTACCTGCTTGCGAGGGCGTACCTCGACAGGGTTGATTGGGGATACGTGGAGGCGGAGGCCGACAAGGCAGATATCAGCGACTTCCTGGCGAAGCTGAGGAAGATGACCGGGGCCCGTCGGAAGTCGTAGGGCCACGAAGCAGGGGCGAAGCCTCAATGAGGCTGCCAGCTGAGCAGGTCGGGGTCAACAGCGGCGACCTTTCCTTGAATCTGCTGGACAGCACATACCCGACCCTCAGGGGTGGATGGGTGTAGGCTTCTTCGCCTTGGGAATCTCGAAGAACTGTCGAACCAGTCGTCATCTTCGCGAATTCGGCGCAAAGGACAATCGTTAAATCATCAGCTCGGGCCACGCAACACAATCAGGCTTGGCTAACGATAGGGCAATCGGCGGAGGAATCTTCGCTGGCAGCGTTGTCGGAATAATCCTCTACGGTCTGCTCATCTACTACTGGCCGGCAATCATACTCCAAATCACTGCCTTCGTCGGAGTCGCAGTCCTGTTGGGAATCCTAGCTTGGATCGGGTACACCATGGCGACCACCCCTCCACCGGAACCGATAACGGACATCCCAGAAGTCTCGGCTGAGCCGAAAGCGGATCCTGAAAAGGAAAAGCCGGCCTGAATGACCAACCCCGTCAGACGACACGCGAAGACCCACGTGTGCGGCGGCGAAGCCCCTCTCCGTGAACCTGAACTTGGCTTCCTCGAATCGCCAATGGAATCTCGCGGTAGACGCGCTCAAGTCTCAAACTCAGCATAATCGTTCAACCAGTTGTGAACAGACCTGATACGTCATTCGCAAGATGTCGAAGGTAGGAAAGAAGGGCGACACCACGAGCGTCGGTAGAAAAGTCTATTTGGAATACTTCTCTACCAACTTGCGATGTCCACTTCCGTGAAACTTGAAGACAAGGACAAGGCGAAGCTCGAGAAGCTCCAGGCCTTGCTCACTTTGAAGGGGGGGAGGAAGGTCACCCAACAGGAATTGCTCTCGAAGCTGATTGACAGCGCCCTCGAAAGAGACGAGGAGACCGTCAAGCTGGTCTTCGGAATGGAGCAGCCTATGTCGGATGAGCAGTTCAAGAGGGTTCTCGATCTCGTAGAGGACTGGGGCGTCGAAGACGCATCGGTGAGGATAGACGAGTACCTTTACGGGTCAAAGAAAAGGAGGCGAACGAAGAGTGCCTAGTGTGTTCGTAGATTCGGGCATTTTCGTCGCATTCGCAAGCGAGAAGGACAGCAACCACGCTCGCAGCCTTGAACTTGTTGACGAGATCAGGAAATGGAAGTTCGGCAGAGTTAACAAGTAACATTATCTTCCTTATCAGCATGTGAAGATAACTGCTGACGGGCACACGGTGTGCCCGGAGGGCTAACTCTATACCCTCTGGCTCCATCTCCCCGGTTGGTGTGACCGTTTGGATGGACCCTACCCGCTCGCCCTCCTGATTCCTGGATCGTAGGGAATGCTCCCCTGGGAGCTTGGCTCAACCCCATCTGAGATGAGGTAACAGCGGGTGGTGCTGTGAGCAGCTCTGTTATCACCCCTCCTCCATTGACATCCCCCGCACTCTTCCGTTCCATTGGTTCGTGGCGGAGCAGAGTCTGGAGTTGAGGCTGATAACCATAACACCTTGCACAATGATTCCACATCCTTGCTTCTTCGCTCGTCTCCGGTAGGCAATCCAAGATGGGTGCTTCACCGTACCCGAGCCCCTTCCTAGCTATGACGAACGCAGCAAGCTGGTGCCTGTTGAACCCCCCGAACCGCCGCCCGTACTTCGCAATGGCCGCCCTACTCGTGTACGCAGGGTTGACCTCTACAGAGAGCATCTCCATCTTCAGGGCGTGCAACTTGATCGTCTGGAGCATCTTCCTCTTCATGAAGTTTGAGAGCTTGTAATTGGTCCTTGGACCGAAATCGTAGGCACCCTTGAACTTCAGGTCTTCCACCGCTATTGTGTTGCAGCCGTATGTGTCCCTACACCACATCAACATCCTGTTGACCAGGTTCTCGAGAACCCACTTCCTCTTGTTCTTCGACGCTGCAATCAGTCGGTTGTCCCTGAAGAACCTTGTCGCGATGAGGTTGCCATCCCTCGACGCGATTGTGCACGCAATCCCCTCGGGGTTGATGTCGATGCCCGCAACCCTTCCTGTCCACTCTACGGTGGGCTCGTCTAGCTCGAAGGATATCAGTACCTGGTAGCCCTTCTCGTTGCTACGAATCACCCTGACGGAGTAGGCGAGGCCTCCATCGGCTATTTCGCCTCTTCTTCGAAGCCTCGCAGATTCTGCTCTCTCAATCACTCTCATCAGGACGCCCCAAGCGTACTCCGGCACTCTGAGCTTAACACCGAAGTCTTCAGGAAACCAGTTCCTCAGCTCAAGATAGAAAGAATCCTCCTCGTCGTAGGATAGCCTCGTGTTAGCGTTCCCCCTCTGATTGGCCTGCCCGACAGAGAAGAGGTGGTCAGACCTCTTCTTCCTCCACTCATCCTTGAGCTCGCTCCGCTTCTTACCGCTCGCGATGGAGAGCCGATGAAGAAGCTTCCTCGAACCGAATATGGCCCTGGGGTACGACTTCTCCGTAACCTGCCTCTTCAGTTCAGCGATTCTTCTTCGATATTTCGCGATCTTCGCCCGGCACCCCTGAACCTTGAGAGGGTTGGACAGGTGCTTGAGCTTCTCCCTCGTGTTCCTGACCTTCTCCCTGCACTGCTCGATTCTGTACTGAATCACCTCCTCCTGTGATTCGACGATGGCTCTTGCCTGGTTGATGGCCGATTGGCACCACCTCGCATTCCACACGCCATACCTCTCCCGGAGGATGGCCTTGATTGCGCCCGCGCTCACGCCGTCCCTGAGGAGGTTGTAGGCCGTCCTCTCCATCGAGCAGAACGTCTTGCACATCCCATCAAGCCAGGCGTCGTTCCCCTCAATGAATGACCTGACTGTGTACTGCATCTCCTTGAGGCAAAGATAGCGCAGGCGGCTTTAAGCACCACTGCCATGTCCACGGAGGTTTGATTTGATATCAAAGATAACGAAATCGGGTAGCTACTTGCAAGACCGCTGACCTCCGACCACGTGTTCGACGAGGTCGTAACCACTGCCCTGGCCCGCACAGGAAGGGTCGATGTCGCAGTCAGGGCAGGAAAGATGATTCTAGGTTCCCCCGAGGAATCTCTATCAGGCCTGGCGAGTCTCGTCAGGGTTGAAGAAAGGGTCTTCGCGGAAGCTTGGGCGCTCTTCAAGAGCGGTCGCTTTCGTGGCCTCAGCTTCACTGACCACACCATCCTGGCACTAATGAAAGAACGCGGAATCGACACGCTGGTCAGCTTCGACACCGGCTTTGACGGGAAGGTCCAACGGATCGGATAGCGACCTTGCAGGAACCAGTCGCATGTCTTCCGTTCTCGGTTTTGTGGACATCTAAGACATCCACTCCACTCTTCCTGCATCAACGACAGGTACTGCTCCTTGCGGAGTTGTGACCTCCTGCCTCAGACAGGCGTTTTTCGTCTCCGGCGAACCACCGGCGACGGTGGCGTGATACCACCATTCAAGGTCCCTGGCGATCACTGTTTGTCTGCGTTGCTCGTCTTGTGGGTCGCACCGGATTGATCGTGCTTCAGTACCTCGCCGGCGAGAATTCTCCAGGCCAGCGTGTTTCTGCTGAGGTGCTCCTCGTCGGCCCATCCGTCCAAGGCCCGTACCAGTTCCCGGCTTGTGCGGAGGAGAGTCGGCACAGTTCCTAGCAGCGTTCTACTCCTTCCCATCGGCCCCCCAGCTATTCGATGTCATTTACTACTTAAGAAGAACTTGTCCCACCGGCTGCTGGTAATCTTTATATTACCAACCATGTATTACCAGGGTGATGGAAGTCGTCAGCGTGAAGGTTGACAGTGATACGAAGGAAAGAATGCGGAGACTGTCCCACGTCAACTGGAGCGAGACCATAAGGAGGGCGATAGAGAACACCATCGAGGAAGAAGAGTTGAAGGAGCGGAATGTCGACCCCAGGGACGTCAGGGAAGCAAGGCTGATGGCTGACTCGATCAGAAGGCCGTCCAAAGGTTGGGATTCGACGAGAGAGATAAGAAAGTGGAGAGACCGAGGAAGATAGCGGTCGTAGACGCCTCCGTCGCAGTGAAGTGGTTCGTAGAGGAAGCGTTCACAAAGGAGGCCCTGAGGATAATCGATGACTACGAAAAGCAAAACGTCGACATCCGGTCCGTGCAATTGCTCCCCTTCGAAGTCTTGAACGCGTTGAGATACAACTCCGAGCTGGGAGAAACAGAGATTGAAAAGGCGGCAGATGCACTTTCCCGATTGAAGATTGCACTCTATCCCGTGTTGGGCGACCTGAAGGAACTGTGCATGAAAGCCGCATTCAAGCATGGATTGACCGTCTATGACGCGTCGTATCTCTCCCTGAGTCGCCTGCTCAAAAGTAACCTCTACACGGCAGACGAGCAATTTATTGCGAAGACGAAAGGAGAGGGAACTGTCCGCCACATCCGCGATTATCCTGTTTGAATTCTGACGTCCGAACCCCCACTTGCTAGGCGGTCAGCTTCTCTCTGCAATTCTGCCTTCGGCTTGAGTTCCACCGAAGGGTATGGCCCGTTGGGATGCGATTGTTTGTATGCCTGCTCGAATGCCTTGGCTATGGCCTCCCCCTCTTCCTGACTGGTTGGTTTCGTCGTTGATGACACTACTGAATCGAGTTCATTATTACGCAAAACTGGAGTAAGTGGGTCCGGCTGGCGCATATAGGAAACGCTTGTAAGATCAATTACTCCTGACGGAGGCGCAAGAAAACCCGATACACGGTGAAACGCCGCGGCTCGGATTTGGGTCCTAGTTTGCCGTAGATTGAGAACGAACCTTCGCAGAGCCAAGGAGATTTCGGGTTCGTTACCATTGGGGTCTCTTGGGATGCCATGCTCTCCCCTTGCTACCAAGCCGTGTGGCCGCCGTCCACCGGTATTACTTGGCCTGTGACGTACCTCGAGGCTTCGGACGCCAGGAACACGGTTACCCCCTTTAGGTCGTCCTCCTCTCCCATCCTCCCCAGGGGCACAGACTTGGAGATCTGTTCCCCAAAGGCATCCGTAAGCGCCTTGCTCATCTTCGTCGGAAAGAACCCGGGTGCAACCGCGTTCACAACTATGCCGTGTCGAGCCAGCTTCACGGCAAGCTCCTTCGTCAGAGCCAACAAGCCGCCCTTCGTCGCAGTGTATCCTGCCGCCTGCATGAAGTCGGGCGAGCCCAGAAGGCCTGAGACAGAAGACACATTGATGATCCGCCCCCATCTCTTCCGCTTCATCAGGGGCACCACCGCCTGACACATCAGGAAGGCGCCAGTAAGGTTGACTTTGACTACCTTTTCCCACTTCTCGAGCGGCATCTCCTCGAACGGCGCCCCCCACGTTGCCCCGCTGTTGTTCACCAGTACGTCCACCGACCCGAAGCTTTCTGCGACCTGCTTGACGAAAGCGCTCACACTGTCCTTCTCCGACACGTCAAGCTTGCCGGAGATCGTCCTTCGCCCCGTAGTCTCTCCGATTTCCTTTGCACTCGCGGCGCACGCTACCTCATCCCTGGACCCAATGGCGACATTCGCCCCCGCCTCGGCGAGGGCCGACGCCATCACCTTCCCCAGTCCTCTCCCGCCTCCCGTTATCAGGGCGTTCCTTCCTGAGAGATTAAACAGCTCCAAGGATTTCATTATGTCCAAATCAGTCTCCTTGCATCGACTTATTGGCTTTACCAATCTCGCTGGCGCGATTTCAGGTTCATGATGGAATATCCGGACCGAGTCTTTTGAGGTACCATGTCTCTATGAATCGCGACGCAGGATGGGTCATTCCCGAAGGAGGCGCATCGAACCCGTTACACACTCTTTGTCCTGCGCGTTCCACGCTTTCACATACAATGAGGCGACAGGCGTGTCACACCTTCAGTATCTCGCCGCTCACCTCCTCTCCAACTGTAATGATTCCGAAGGTCCTCACCGAAGCCGGAAAAGTCCCTGTCACACTTCCCGGGTTGAAGTAGAGAATTCCGTCCTTGTACTCGTTCTTCGTCATGTGGGTGTGACCGAATATGATTGCGTCGACATCTCGGAACTTCGCCCTTATCCTTTGTTCGATACCGAATGGTACCCCGCCCTCGGCGGGATGATTGATGCCGACGCTGAAGCCACCAACGACAATCGTCTCAAGCGCCGGAAGCTCCCGCTTGATTTCAGGCGGATCCATGTTCCCGTGCACCCCCTTGAAGTTCCCGAACCGTCGCAGCTCTTCGAGAAGCCTCCTTCCTGTGTAGTCGCCGGCATGAACGACGAAGTCCGCTCCGGATAGTTCATCGACTATTCTCCTCGGAAGACTGTCAATAGAATCGGCATGCGAATCTGACAAAACAACGACCTTCATCCGCGAACCTCTTCCGTGACCCGCTCACTGTGAACCTCTGGTAGCATATAGCCTTGGCTAGGCCGGATTAAGACGCAATTTGAGTTGAATTGAGAACGGGTTCAGGTCAGAAACGATGTGATGGCCAACACCACGAAGATGGCCAGATAGCCTAGCAGTGCCCACCTTAGCACACTTACTCCCTCGTCGCCGAGCTCGCCTCGCGCCCTGCTCCTCGCCGCTCCTCGGTAAAGCAGGCCGAAGACCAGGAGCAGCACACCAGCGAACGCGACCACCGCAGCGAGGGCACCGAGGTTCACCCTCCTCACCTAGTATATCGCCAAGTGCGCCGTCATGAGTATTATAATCACCTGGAAGCCAGCTTGGCTTGCCGCGAGCCGGCCGTGGAGAAAGAGAGATGTCCCTTACTGGATCTTGGTTTGCGTCAGACTTCCATGGCTTCTCAGGAAAACACGATTCGGTGATTCAATGAGAGTAGTCTCAGAGTTGCAGTCTGCTTTTCCAGGCCTACGAGTCCTGGAGCTCAAGATGGTGGGGTTGACTGTCAGGAGCATTGACCCTGGCCTAGAGTCGTTCAAGCGTGAGGTGCAAGAAAGGACTCGCCGAAGGATAGGCTCCCTGGCGGAGGTCAAGGACCAGCCCATCTTCCGAGCATATCGAGACTTCTTCTGGAGGGTGGGGATAGACCCAACGAAGGTACGACCGGCGGGCGAAGCTCTGACGAGAAGAATCCTTGGGCGGAGAGACCTGCCAAGGCTGAACACTGTGGTGGACGCCTACAACCTTGCGTCTGTCGAAACTTCGATAGCCATAGCCGCCTTCGACACGAAAACAGTCAATGAAGACGCATTGACGATGCGAAGGGCGATGAGAGGCGAGCCCTTTCACGGAATCGGGATGGCCTCTCCCGACTCCCTCACCGGGGGCGAGATAGTAATCGAAGACCAAGAATCACACCGGCTGGTGGCCGTCTACCCGTACAGGGACTCCGATGACAGCAAAATAACGGAGCGGACCAAAGGCGCCCTCTTCATGATGTGCGGTGTTCCAGGAATCGACGAAACCGTCCTTGAAAGAGCCAGGAATCTAACCGAGGAGTACGTCAGAAGATTCTGTCAAAGTCATTCTGTCAGTCGCTGAACCCAAACGCATGTTTCGAACCTTTCGTCTGAAGTTCGTCTCATGGCAGGAACCTGGACGGCCGGTCGAGCTCCCGAGCCGGGTTCCGTCGAAAGTAGAACAGGTGAGTAGAGCACTCGCAGTCCGACGAGCCGAAGCCGGGAACGACTATCCTGCTGCCAGGGAGCTTCTCAACCCTTTTGCTGCGCTCGCATTCGGACGGGCCGTTGCCGTAACGTTTTGCCTCAACGAACCGACAGTATCGGAGAAGGTAGTCGATGTGTCACCTCATCCTCCTCTTCCTTCGCAGGTGCCTCGCAATCCTTGATTCGAGTCCCTGCAGGGCGCTGCCCGTGTAGACGTAGTAGCCGGTAGGGAAAGAAAATAGTCCGAAATGACCGATTCTTACTCTCCGTCTCTGCCCCAGCTTGAAGACCAATTGATAGGTACCCGAGTTCGAACTCACACGCACGTCCTGTCTTGCTGGTGGCACAGCAGCCTACCTACACGTGATCTGCTCTCTCGCGCAGTTGCTTGTACCACTCAGGCATGCTGTAATCCTCAGTCCTGTACTGAGGCTGATAGGGCTTGATGTCCAGCACAGGCGTGCCGTCGAATAGGTCCAGACCTGCTACGTGCAGGTTCCTCCCTTCTGCTCTCGTGAGGCGGACGAGAGACAACCCTATCGGGTTTGGTCGGGTTGGAGACTCTAGGGCGAAGGCCCCGCGAGTCGGAAGCTCCTCGAGGGTTGGGCCATGTCTCAGCAACCCTCGCGGCTTCACTCTCAGCGGCCCGATCTGTTCGGGCTTTAGCAGATGAAAGTACGAAACCACGAATAGGTGCGAGAACCCCTCGAGGCCGTCCAGCGCCTCCTTGAACTTCTCGTAGACTTCCACTACGGCTTCCTCCCTCCCCAGTCCTGACCTTATCTCATCGGCGGTGGCGCGTGTGTGAACTTCCCCGATCGGCCTCAGTTTGATTTCTTTCATTCTCTCACGGAGTCGACCACTCCACGCCTTTTAAGGCTCGTAGGCTGTCTGTAACCGAGTCCCCGCTAGCCCACCCTCGACTACAAGCATATTACACCACGTGGCCGCCGAGTCTCCCGGCTTGCTGAAAGTTGCCGCGCGTTCGGTCCCTGGAAGCGTTCACCCCTATGAAGACAGGATACTCGTCGACGAGAAACTAGGGCTCTTCGCCGTGGCTGACGGCGTTACACTCTCCTCTCAGGGCAGCGGGGCAGTGGCGGCCGAACTCGCGCTGAGCCTTCTGCGAGAGAACTTCTCGGGGGACCTCACCACCGCCATCAGCAAGGTTCACCAGGTTGTTCTGAAGAGAAGGAAAGGGGACAGGACAGTGGGGGAGACGACTCTCACGGCCGTGGCCGTCCGAGAGGGGAGCCTTGGCGTGGCAAACGTGGGCGACAGTCCTGCTTATCTGGTTAGAGCAGAGAGCATGCAGAGCCTGACTCGGGCGGACAGAAGCTCCTACGGCTACATCACCCAGGTCATAGGCTACCCCGAGACCATCCAGGTTCATTCCGCGGGCCTTGAGCTCGAAGATCGGGACACGGTGATAGTGGCATCGGACGGGGTCGAGCACGTCCTGCATGCCCCACTAGTCCACGGGTTCGTCGGCAGGCCAGAGGTGAATGAAGTAGCGGATGCCATAATCGAGGAGGCTAGGGTTAGAATGGCAGCGTATGATGATGACAAGAGCGTAATAGTCTTGAGAATTCTCCGCTGAAGGAATGGGGATGTATGTTAGGTACTTGCGAGAACGACTAGTTCAACCGACCTGCTACCTATAGCCTAACACAGGATGAGCTATTCCCGGTAGGGGCGCAACGAACCCCCAGAATAGGCAAACCTCAGCACGCTCAGAAGTAATCGAGCATCTGGCACTTAAAGGAAGGGCTTGTCGCCGCGCTCGTGGACGAAGCAGCGCTCGTGGAGGGCACCGTAGCCTCTCACCTTTCGAGGAGGTGGGAGACACACTACTGGAAGGACGGGACGGAGGTCGACGCCGTTCCTTTGGAGGAGGGAAGGCAGGTCGGCGTTGAGACGAAGTGGGGCTTCAAGAAAGCCTCCAGACCCAGGCACCTTTCCTCGTCATACCTCTCCCTCGACAGAAGCACGGTCCCGCTCTTCCTGGCCTCCATCGGCGGTACACGGAAGACGGAAGCCGCTTGTCCTTGACTCTCCGCAATTCTTTAATATTACGGCCGATTACTGACTTTGATGGAGAAAACTGAGGTTCAGCGGAGGTTCACCACCACAATTCCGAGGAAGGTGCGGGAAAAGCTCGGGCTGAAGGAAGGGACAGGCCTGTTCTGGGACGTCGAGGAGGGGCGGATGGTCGTTTACCCGGCTTCGTATTCGTCGCTTGATGGCGTTCTGAAGGGCAAGGTCAAGTACACACGCAAAGTGAAGGATGAGGTCGAGGGAAGGTTCCTGGGGTCGCGCAGGAATTGAGGCCGCTGCCCGACGCCATCCTTCTGGACCTCGCCGCCATCCTGGCATACGTCTTCGAGGGCGACGAACTACACGCGAACGCGGAGAGGCTGATGCAGGAGGCAGAGAGGAAGAAGACCGCAGTCTACGTGAGCGACGTCACGCCCTACGAGGCTGAGGCGCTCTTCCTCTCAGGGAAGACGGGGGTCCCGCTGCGGTCATGGACCTCCTTCGTCTCGAGGCTCTGGCAGGACCCGCTCTTCCCGAGGCTGCCAGCCACGGCCCACGTCTTCACGGAGCACCTGAGGTACTACAGGGGGACGGGTGGCAGGCTGACCTACTTTGACTCCTTCCACGCGGCGACCTCGAAGGTGTCTGGAATCCCGCTCGTGACACCGGACGGGGAGCTGCTCTCTGAGAAGACCATAGACTCGATGGACCTGGCGGAAGCGTGACATCCTCCCCCGCCGAGGTCGTGGGGTTGGTCTCCTGCATATCATTGCGCGTCAAAGAATGACGTAGCAGTTACTTTCCCACCATCCTGTGATGGCGCCGGCTCAACCCCATTGCCGGTAGCCGCGGACTCTCACCGCACTCCCCACCCTTTCTCGCCCCCCACCTCTTTCGGTCGGAGGCGTCCTTTCGGAAGCGGGGCGTCCTGTGAAGACGGCTTCGTTACCACCATCCTGCCTCTCCCCCGCGCAGCTTTTCCTTCGTAGTTAGTTCACGCAGACGCTACTGAAGGAGGATAGAACTCTAGCGAGTCTTGCTGACAGCTCCCCGATTTCATTATCTTTGATATCAGGGCGAACTCCCACGCACAAGGGTTGGGCTTTACGATCAGCCATATCTCAACTACCAGAGATGCAGTACACGGTCAGAGCAATCATCGACGGGCGCGACGGGAGGCTCGACAGGGCCTGCAGGACGCTCTGCTCGATGGAGGAGGCGGCCGATTCTGCGTAGGAGACTTTCGCTCGCAGTATCTTCCTCGCGACCACGGAGATGTCCGCTCCTGGATGTTTCGCGCAGAAGTTGCGATTTTGTCGCCAGCCAGATTATCCTTGACCCGAAGCCAGCCGTGGATTTCCTAGCCTCATACCAGAAGCTCTGCGACGAGACAGGGACGAACCCGCTGACGGTCTTCCTCAGTATTACGACGATTCCCTCTGCGAGCATCATGGCGCTTCTGGAGAGATTGGACGTGGTCATCCCTCCCAAGGTCAGAAAGAGGCTACTGCAAAGCGATGACATGGGGCGCGAGTCGTTGCGGATTGCCACCGAAGTCTTTCGGGGGATCGTTGGGGACGCGGAGCGGAGAGGGATTAAGGTCCCATTAGGGCTGCAGATTGAGCAGGTCGGGGTCCGCAGGGGCGACCTTTCGTTGCGTCTGCTGGATGGCGCCTATCCGACCCTCAGGAGTGCATGAGTGCAGGCTCCTTCGTCTTGTGAATCTCGAACAACGTTCGAGTCAGTCATCGTCTTCGCAGTTTCGGTGTAACGGACGATCGTTAAATCATCAGTTCGAGCTACGCAACGCAATTAGTCTTGGCTAACGACAGGGCAATCGGCTCAGGCGGCGGTATAGTTACTATCGTGCACCCAGTCCAGGCGGGTCTGGATTTCGCAAGATGTTCTGGACTACACGAACACTTCCGTGCTTTCGCCCACTATCAATCTCAATGCCTTAGACGGCGAGGTGTCAGAGGATAGAATTCTGGTGTTCTTTGATACTATACTGTCGGAAATGAGTCTTCCGCACTCGATTGTGCAGTCTTGCATTACAATGCTGTTCTTGATTTCCCCGCTCTGCACCTTCACGCCATCGCCTATGGATGTGTATGGCCCAATCTTTGCGGTTGGCCCGATTTCACAACGCTTCCCAATAATAGTAGGTCCGTTGATTCTGGCCCCCCTCCTCACACGTGTACCCTCTCCTATTCCGACACGCCCAATAACTGCGGACCCCTCTTCAACAATGCCATCTTGCTTCAATTCCATGCTGGAAAGCACAAGCCGGTTTGCCTCCAACAGGTCATCCGGCCTGCCTGTGTCCTTCCACCATCCCTGAACGAGCTGTGTGTCTACTCTCATTCCTTTGTCAACAAGGTATTGGATTGCATCCGTGATTTCGAGCTCGTTTCTCCATGATGGCGCGATGTTGTTTACAGCATCGATGATTGCAGGTCCGAAGACGTACACGCCAACTAGTGCGAGATCGCTCGGCGGATTCGTCGGTTTTTCTACAAGGTGTTTGATACGGCCGTCCTGCAGCTCGACTACCCCAAATTGTTGTGGATTCTTGACATGGGTCAATCCTATCACAGCATCGCTATTCCTCTCTTCGAAGACCCTAGTCAGTGGCCGGATCCCCTGGTCAAGCATGTTGTCCCCCAGGTACATCACGAACGGTTCGTCTTGAAGGAATTGACTTGACACCTTCACCGCGTGAGCCAGACCCAGTGGGTCCCCTTGGTTGATGTATGTCACTTTCAGTCCGAAAGCCGAACCGTCACCCAACGCCTCCACGACACCTTCTTTGACTGGGCCGAGAACGACTCCGACATCGCGAACTCCAGCCTGCTTCAAATGCTCCAACCCATAGAAGAGCATTGGCTTGTTCGCGATAGGCAGCATGTGCTTGTTGCCAGTGAATGTAAGTGGTCGAAGGCGCGTTCCATGGCCGCCCGCTAGCAGGAGACCCTTCATTCCACCTTGCCGTCCTCTAGGCTTTCTTGCTCTTTAAGCAGTCGAAGCCCTTCCTTGGCCCCAATCGGCTGGTATCCCATGGTGTCCTCAGCTCGCGAGCAATCTAGACAAGTGCACGGGGGGCGGCGCGCTTTCTGTCTGAATTGTGTGGAGGAAACCGGAACAAGCAGCGAGGAATCGAGACCGAATGTCTCCGCGATTAGCTTGGAGAAGTCGAAACGGCTTAAGCAGTCACGTCCTCCCAGGTTTAGGATTCCGGTGGTGCTTGCCTTCGCGAGCTTGACGAGGGTTTCTGCCAAGGTGTCAACTAGTGTAGGGGAGCCGTACTGGTCTGTAAAGACTGGCACCTTCTCTCCTGCCCGAAGCTTTCCTATCACATATGGGACGAATTTCAGCAGTCTACCATTCGCTGTTTGCCCTCCCGCGAGGGCCCGAGGCCAGCCATAGATTGAGCTCGACCTTGCGATTAAGTGGTTGCTGCAATTGGAACTAATCTCAATTTCACCCTGTAGCTTGGTTCTTCCATAACTGTTGATTGGATTGGGTCTATCGTCCTCCGTGTATGCTGCCCCTTTTGTTCCTCCGAACACGTAGTCTGTCGAGATGTGCAGAAGTCTTCCGCCGATCCTGTTGACTGCTTTCGAGACGTTTCGGGGTCCCAGAGCATTGATTTTGAATGCCGTCGCAGGTAATTCTTCGCACAGGTCTACGTCGGTCATCCCTACGGCATTCACTACGACGTCCGGCTTTACCTCTGCGACAAGGGAGTCGACTTCAACGGGATTGGTTATGTCGACACGCCGCAAATCAACGCCGGCAAGCCTCGTTTCACTGTTGCAATACGTCGCCGTGACTTCGTAGGCATCTCTTGCGTATACCATCAATCTGTGACCAACTAGGCCGCTGGCCCCTAAGACAAGCATTTTCAAC
>CAYYYU010000047.1:0-26606 GCA_964476175.1 uncultured Nitrosopumilales archaeon | reverse complement strand
TAATGATTCCCTACGTAGCAAAGGTGGGAGGCGGACCCGTCCGCGCTTAACCCTAGGATGTCGTTGTGCTCGCCTGAGGGGCGCCTTATTTGGTTGCAGGTTGAGGAGTAGCCGGAGCCGCCTTCTTGGTTGCCTTTCCTTTGGCAGCCTTCTTCTTGACCTTCTTCAATTTCGCCATGTGATTGTGACCTTCGATGCCGCTTAAATTCTTTGCAGCTCGCTAGCGGCTCTGTCAAATCTTCGGTTGGTCGAGCGCCAAAGGCACGCAAAGTGGATTTCGTTACGGCATTATTCTCTAGTATCCGAGTTTGAGCTTGCGTTTATTCACGAGAGCTCTACCAGCCTCAGATGTCGAGTCTTTTCCGACTTGCGTCACTTCGCTTTCCTCTTTCTCTAGCTTTTCATACCTCTGCGGTTCCTGTGCAGGGGAAGGTGAGGCTACACAGGGTCGAACGTCACGCTGTGAAATCTGGCTCGACCACACCGCTTTTCCGGTGGACGAGACAGTCAGGGTAATGGTGTGGCCGATAGCCGACTTTTCGTGATAACCTCTTGGGAGGTGAAGGCCCAGCCACGCTCGATCAAAGACAGGAAGCCTCTAGCGGATACCGGGAGGTCGTGCCATCTCTTGACGTACCTGTACGCCTCGCCTCCTATTCTCTTCCTGAAGGACGCGTCGTTATGGAGCTCCTTTACGCAATCCTTCAGCCTCGCCTTGTCCCCGAAACCGGGGTCAATGAACCACGGTTGTATCCCTCTCTCCGTAAGCTCTTCGTAGACAGAGGGGTGGGCGTTCGCTATCACGGGCATCTTCAACGAAGCTGCTTCGAGCCCGCTGTTGCCGTAGCAAAGGTTGTTCGCCTGGTCGAAAACCACATCACAGGTCCCTCTGACCTTCATGCACTCGTCATGAGTGAGCCTTTCGACAAGGACGAGCTCCAAGTCATCGTAGTCGCGGGACTCGTGCTTCAGCTCATTCAGGCACTCCAAGAAGACTTCGGTGCCCTTCGCTTCGCGGACCGTGGGGGAGTGGAAAAACCTTATCGCCTTACTCCCACCTCTCCGTCTCCTCCTGAAGGTGCCATAGTGGTCGACTGGGATCGGAACAGGGAACCACTGGAGGTCGGGTTTCCCGAACCGCAGCAGGTCAAGAGTGCTTGCGATACGGACGAGACCCGAGGACCTTTCCTCGTCGTTAATCCTCTCATAGTTCCTCCTGTATATGCTACCGCGATGCCATATGATACGCTTCTTCTCATCATCCGACGGAACGGTGACTGGGTAGGGCCGACTCCACAGGGGGTGCTTGTTCACCAAGATCACTTCAGGCTCCCCTCCCTCTTTCAACCATCTCTCATATTTCACCCGATCTCCCTCCTTCGAGACATCGAACCAATACGGGTGGTCGAAGTAGTGGTGTGTGGTGATACAGTTCACCGCGTCGGTGCCGACGAGCTCAAGGGCCTTGGTGAGATACCAGCAACCCAAGTCCGTTGGGTAGGAGTAGCAAGCGACCCTGAGAGGGCGGAAGTGACTTGCAGTGAAGGGAGATGGCGTAGGAGCAATACAACCAGTGGTGCTCGGATGAGACGGACGAGGTTCTTCAGGCATAGGGGTGACACTTCGATGCTTTGCTGCTGGTTCAGGACGCCAACTGCCACACTCCGTCTTTGAGCAGGAACTCCTCTGCGTCGAACGCCCTTTTCAGGTTGGCTATCTCCTCATAAAGCGATTTCTTATACGACTTCGACACCCGCACAATCGCCTCCCCCTTGGAAAAGCGGGTCAGGATCTCCTGCTCCTCATTAGGGGTGAGGTGAGGCTCCCTCGGTCTTCTTTTTGCCCTCGGTCTGACCGTTGCCGCCTTCGCAGGTCTAACCTTCCTGGCCCCAGCAGGTGCGACTGTCTTGCCACGCCCCCTTGTAACCTTCTTCTTGGTTCGCTTCTCTTCTTCGCGCCTTGACATTTTGTATATCATTTGTCGAGGTCTGTTAATAATCGTTCGCCGTCCTCTTCTCGACCAAAATGAAGACGACCGTCTCCCTCCCGACTTGGTCTGCCGTCTCCCCCCAGACGACGGGGTCCCCCCATCCGATCTAGCTTTGACCACAACCATGCCTCTGCCGCGGCAAGCATGTTGTACTCGCGGGCCTCCGTAACGCTCGTCATTTCGCCTTCGCCAGCCATTCAAGGACCGGTTATCAAATCCTCTTTGTGAGCTTCCTCCCAACTCTCTCCACAAGCCACTGCTCGTACGAGTCCGCCTCAACCTTCTTCTTCTCTAGCCTCGTCGCGGGCGTTACTGGTTGTAGTTTCAACCATTTTTCATAGGCGTCGGTCAGGAGTGGTTGCTTCTTGGTCATGGAGTCTTCTGAGCATGAAACCCACTTATTTCATAAGCGTTGTGACGAGATTCTTGCGTTCAGCCTACGCTCTAGATTCGGGGCGTGTGGTCCGGCTGTCTCACCCCAAGTCTCGCCCCTAAAGAGAGTGAGGGACCTCAGTGTGTTCACGCCCTCGATGTATAAGAGAGAAGGCCCTGGTGGTGCACGTCCATGAGTCTAGCTAGAACATATACGAAGCAGGACATGGACATGTGCCCGTCAGGCATATGCAAGAAGTGTGGTTGCAGATGCCCCTGTTCGTGTTCCTGTTGCCGGCGAGGCTGCTGCTCGAATTGAGTGCAGATTCTATCGTATGCCGCCCCCTGTGGAAGTTTAGCCCCGCTTGACTACTGGCAGAGCGTTCAGCTCTACCAGTGGTTAGATTCCAGCCACTATCGCTTCTTCCTGTGCAGAAGGTCCGGCTTCCTCACCGGTCCCCTGTAGTGCTCGTTCCGGGGGCAGTGCGGGCCGCACTTCTCGTTGAACGGGTGGTTGTGCCCCTTCTTCTCTTCCTTCTCTTCGGTTCGCTTATGGTAGGATGCCAATCTACGAGCTGCAACTGCGTTCGGCCCGCACCCAATAAGCGATATCGATGGTCCACCTTGGGAAGCCGAGCTCGAACGCTCTACCCTCCACCAGCCTGACGTAGAACGCGACGGGCATCCCCTCTCGCATCAGGATAACAACGACGCCGCTGGGAGGAGTGGCAGGCGGCTACCAGGCGACGATGGCCGTTGGCGAGGATGTGACACCCGGAAGGTACGCTGCCGTGCGCGGGTTCATGTAATCCACTTTCCGAATCCATCCATGGGCGGACCCCACCGAGCGTGTTACGTCACCTGATGCGTTCCTATGTCGGCGATATATTCCTAAGGAGAAAATTACCGAGGAGACCTAGGCTTTCGATCTATTACTTTCTCGCTGAGCGGACTTCCGGAGCCGGTTCAGTTCGGCAATCTTTTCCTTGTATTCCTTTTTCTTCTTCTTATTTCCTTGTGCACGCGCTTGGTCGTATAGCTTCCGCAGTTTCTCTTCTTCTAACGCGTAATCGGACAACTTCAGAGCTGAAGTCGTAACGCCATTATTATATCCTTCAGACATGGGTCACAGGACCACCCGCTGAGGTATTCCTCCTTGTTGTACGGCGTGCTTGCCACCCCTTGGGATTTCTTTCGGAAACACTGTCCATCATGGCGATCCTGAAGCATGCTCGGGTCAAAGAATTGGCGGAATCCGCTATATCTCCAGATGGACCTGAACCACGCGGTCGATCTGCTTTCCCGGCTTGGTCGTCTTGAACTCTATCAAGAATACGGCTTTACGCGCCCGAATGGAATGACGAGGAGACATACGTATCTGGCGTTCGGTCTCTCCTCTGTATGTCACCTTGACCCCCGACTTAGATTCGGTCTTCGACTTTGTTGCTGCTAGACAGAGGTCGTAGATGGTTCCTCTCGAAAGACCTAGTCTCTGATCAAGATATTCGAGATAGCCCTTTGAAGTGAGATGTTTCTCTCTTGTGCCGGAGCGGTAACTCATTTAGTGCACATCTGATTTCGATGCTAATCAGTTTAGCCTTCCTTTTCTCGCTTTCTTTCTGAACTTCGAGAGACTGCTTAGGCATTGTCGAACCAGTTGCCAACTTCAGCCACCTTGGTTTTCAAATGTTCTCCTGCTTTAGCTTGCCGGCAAGTCACTTCTTTGTATGTGTTTAGGTCACGGTCAATTTTGGCCTTCCAAACGACATTTCAGCCCGTTTTCCCGCACGAATTCGCTAGAGACCTAAACACATACACTTCTTTTATAGCCAATAATCGCTTGGGAGGCCAGTGTCATCTAAGCACTAGGAGATGAAAGAACGAGTTTCGGACGCGGAGGCGGATACGGCAGCTCAAGTTTTGGTGGCGGCTCCAGGCCGGGCGGACCCAAACCAGTAGAAGTTGGCAAGGAGTACGACGTCACCATTTCAGAAACGAGCAGAAGGGGGGACGGAGTGGCCAAAATCGATGGCTTTGTCATCTTTGTCACAGGAGGAAAGCAGGGAGAGAAGACGAGGATCAAGGTCACTCAGGTAGGCCCAAGATTCGCCAGCGCCGTCATAGTGGGCGCAGCTTCTCAGGGCACGAGTTAGAACCTATTCCTGGCAAGGGACGGAAAAGGCAATCCGTCCACCTTTTTCTTCTAGGGTTTTAGAACAACTAGACAACTTGTCCTCTTCGGAGGTGAGATCAATCATCCTTGCTTCTTTCTCCTTTCGGCTCCGCTGCCTGCATAGTCAATCCGGTCAGTGCCCGTAGCGCTTCTATCGCTTCTTCAAGTTCTCTACTTTTTTCTTCTCAGCACACTGGACCGTTTCGAGTTCGTCGAGCTTGCTTCCTGCGCTATCCAGATTCCCAGTGACGAGGCTCCAAGGCCGTGCAGAGACTTGCCCTTGCGCTCTTTTTATAGTATGTTGCCGTCTGGCGAAAGATAGCATGACAAACGAGAAAGAAGAACAGGATAGCAGGTCCAAATTCTATAACAGCCAATCGGTAGTCAAATACATCAAGACCGCCGGTACACCAAAGACTAGGGGTGCATTCAGGGACATGGTTGCTTCAGGTAGTTCCGAAGACTTGGACACCGAGAAGGGCCTGGAGCTGATAGCTTGTTTGGGTAAGGTAGTCTTCATGAAGCACCCCCAACAAATCAATATCATGGACAAGTCAAACGGCGAGATAATAGCGTCAATCGATTAGAAATTCCGAGTGTTTGAGTGCATCGTCAACCATCGTTCAACAACGAGAAAGGAGAGGGTGCCCGGCGCGTCTAGGTGGCGGGCCCGGTGGGATTCGAATTCGTGGGCGTTTGACGCGCCTCCCACGACATGCTGGTGACTCCCACCGCTAGCTAAGAGCCAGCCGCTGTAGCCGAGATGGGATTTCTCTCTAACCTGGCTGAGCCACGGGCCCGCAGTTTGAGCGTCTCGGGTAGTGGATTTAAAGAGATTTCTTGGGCAAATCGTCAAGGACGCGACGTTTCCGACCAAGTCGAATTTACGCGGTTACTACCGTGAACGTCTTTGGACTGAAGGGGATATTGAAAGTGTTTGTTGGTTGATATACCCGACAAGGCCCCTGAGCGGTGGGATGGGGCGACTCAGCTTCGTCGGCCTTGGGCTCGGGGCGCAGGGGTTCAGCGTCGAAGCCCTCCTCGAGATTTCGGCGGCAGACACTACCTACCTGGAGTACTACACGACTCCTCACGAACCGACCCTGGTAAGAGAGCTCGACAGCAGGTCGGGGAAGCAGCTGGTCGTTGTGGACAGGAGTTTCGTCGAAGACGGGGGAAGGATACTGGAAGAAGCGAAGTCGAGGCGGGTTGCGCTGGCAGTCCCGGGGGACCCGATGATAGCGACGACCCACTGCGAACTCAGGGTCAGGGCCATCCGCGAAGGAATCGAGACAAAGGTCATACACGCTGCGACTGTGGGCGCTGCGATTGCGAGCGAATCGGGGCTCCACTTCTACAAGTTCGGGAAAACACTGACAATCACCCGCGAGTCAGTAGAGAGGCTTTCGCAATCGTACCAGATCCTTCACAGGAACCTGCTCGACGGGGCACACACCATGCTGCTGCTTGAATTCGACACAGAGAAGGGGGAGGGGGTCACCCCTCAGGACGCAATCCGCGGACTGCTCATGGCTGAAGCTAACCTGAAGCTCGGGGTGGTCAGCGACGGGACGTTCGCACTGGTCCTGTGCAGGGTAGGGAGGGCAGACGCCCTCTGCAGGGCCGGGACCTTCTCGGAGCTCGCGAGGATGGATTTCGGCGGACCCCCAGTCAGCATCATCATCCCAGGGACATTGCACTTTACAGAGGCAGAATCGGTCTCGGCGATATTCGGGGTTACCCGGGACAGGGTCCGCGGCAATTCTGAGTCGGTCAGGAGAACAGCCCAGACCCTTGTCCCCAAGTACGTCGAAAAGACGAAGCGTGCCCTCGAGTCGGTCAAGGGGAAGCTCGACAAGAAATATGAACCCGTGATGGAGAACGTCGAGCTCTACATGAGGGACTCGGAGAACTTCCTGGCTAACGGTCAGGACGAGCTCGCGATGCTGAGCATTGGTTACGCAGAGGGACTCTTGGACTCGCTGTCCTTCTCCGGAGTCGCCAAGATCGAGTGGTGAAAGTTGAAGGACAAACGAGTGCTCTCCGCACTGTTCGCAGTTCGGCTGCTCGAGGGGAAGGCCACCTCAAACAGCCTGGCGCTCAGACTGGACTCGGAACCGAAGGTGGTGGAGGACGACCTCGACCGGCTCGTCAAGAGTGGACTGGTAAAGAGGATCGGCGGAGGAGTGGAACTCACACCAGAGGGAAGGAGGTTGATCAAGGTCGTCTTCATCGGTGGTGGCTTCGAGATACTTCACCAGGGGCACCTGTACACCGTAGAGCACGCAAGGCAGCTCGGGGACGTCCTCGTCGTCGCTGTGGCAAGGGACAGTACCATACGGAGAAGGAAGGGGAGAGACCCGGTCTCAGGCGAGGAGGAGAGGGTGAGGCTCCTCTCGTCGATGCGGCAGGTGGACGCAGCGATCCTTGGCGTCGAGGGGGTGATCTACGAGACTCTGGAGAGGGTGAGGCCTGACATCGTCGCCTTGGGGTACGACCAGTACCACTCGGAAGATGAGATAGTCAGGGAAGGAGCCAAGAGAGGGTTGTCTCTGAAGGTGGTGAGGCTCGACAGCCCACACCCGCTCACAAAGACCAGCAAGCTCTTGACCGAGACCTAGGCGCCAAGGCGCTGCCCGAGTTTCTTCTCAAGCTTGCGCATGGAAGAATTGACTGACTCTCTTCTGACCTCCTCGGTCAGGACTCCCCTGGTGTCTTCGACGAGCATTCGTGCAACGTCGATCTTTCTCCGGGCGCCGCTCGCAACGTGGTCGTACGCAGCGAGAGGGGAGCATGCGGAGTATAGCTGCTCCATCGATTCGAAGTGTCGCTTCGCTTTCGAGATATCCCCCTTCATTATCGAGTCAAGGACGAGCCTCTTGAGCTCCCCGACCGTGTCCAGCAGCCCCAGGAGGTAGGCTTCAGGGGAGGCTCCAAGGGACTCGCGCGTCGGGACCGGCCGCTTCTTCGAAAGTGCCAAGACGGCTGACCCTTCGACGAACTCCGTCTCAGGAGAAACAAGGTAACGAGAGAGCGAGCCCCCGCCTGACTTCTTCAGAGACTCGAGCAGGGCCTTGGCAGCCCTCAATTCCTTGGCCGCCTCCTCGGCCTTCCCGTTGTGGACAGAGATGATGGCCCTGGAGCAGGCCGAGATGACGTCTCTGCTTTCCTTCAGCAGCTTGTCCCTCCTCTCGACCTGGTCGGAAAGGTACGCCTCGACGTCTTTCAGGGAGGATTTCAGGTTGTCCATGGTGCCATCACTGCGGTCGCCTGGGCGCTCGTCATAAGCGTTCCCAGCTCCCAACGCTTATGAAGCGAAACGAGAGGCCGGGGATGTTTGAGAAGAGAGGCGCTGGTGGCCCTCGGGCAGACGTCTGTGACTGCAGCGCTGTGGGGGACGTCGTTTCCGGTCATCTCGGTCGCTCTGAAAGGGGGGCTCGCCCCAGGCATCTTCGTCTTTCTGAGGTTCGCGGTCGCAGCCCCTATCATGCTGGGCGTCGCCCTGACGCTCGGGAAGGACGTTCGGCCGCTGCTGAGGAGCAGGGCGGTCTGGGCGGTCGGGTTCTTCAACGCAGTGGGATTCCTGTGCCAGTTCGTCGGACAGCAGTACACCGACGCTTCCGTGGCTGCCCTCCTCGTCAACCTCTCCGTGGTGTTCGCCGCCCTCGGGGGGACCTACTTCCTTGGAGAGCGGCTGGGGGCTCTGAAGGGGGCCGGGGTTGTCCTGGCCTTCGCTGGCACTGTACTGATCGCTACGAACGGCGACCTCTCGGCGGTAGCCAGGGGGAGGCTGTTGGGAGACGCGCTCTACCTGATCGCTGCGGTCTCATGGGCAGGGTACATAGTCTACGCGAAGAAGAAGACCGATGAGCTGCGTTGGGACCCGACGGCAGTAGCAGCTGCAATAGTCACATTGACCGCTGTGATGGTCCTCCCGGCAGCAGTGGTCGGGGGTGTGACATCGAACATCTCGGTTGCTTCCTGGGAGGCGATTGCGTACACCGCAGTCCTCAACACTGCCATCCCGTTCTTCCTCTATCAGGCAGGGCTCAGGTACTTGACAGCTACTGCGTCAGCAGTGGTGCTCATGCTGGAGATAGTCGTCGCAGTCCTGATCTCGGTAGCTTTCCTGGGAGAGACGCTCGCACTACTTTCCTGGGTAGGGGCCGTCGCAGTCTTACTTTCGATCCTCCTCGTGTCTGGGCTGGAGGTCAGTCGTAATCGCGTGACGACGGAGAAGATGCGCTGCGATTAGAGTCTGACTGACAAGCGTAGGTCATTCGAATGGCCGGAAGAATAGTTTCATCGACCCTCCCCAAATGCTTTGGTCAATGAGCGACAATTCATTATTCGAGGATGTTTGCCTAGTGATGCCATGGTGGGAGGGCCTTCCATGCTAGGTGAGGATGGAATGCAATGACCGGCAATTCGTTGGAGCCCGCTCACCATCCTGCACGGAGATACAAGAGATGGACTGACACCGAAATTGAACTCTTACGCACAGAATACGGAAGAATCCCTGCTAATCGATTGGCGGCCGAGCTTCAAAGAACAAGGATATCACTTCACGGCCAGGCAGAACGAATTGGCCTTACCAAGATATCGACCTGCAAGACGTGTGGCAGGAATTTCCTGAAAAAGGTGAAGAATAAGGTATCCTATTGTTCTTCGGGCTGTCGGCGAAGGGCAAACACTCTCACGCATGGAAGGTATGTGGCCGCAAACCGGATTCATATCAACGAGTATGTTAGAAAACGGAAACTAGCGATTTGGGGGGAATCCAACTCCGAAATTGCCCTGGAAGCAGAGAATATTGCATTGGACAGAATCCTCCCGCGCCTTGGATTCACAGACCTTTACCACGCCTCTTCTGTGAACAGGTTTGTGCCATTCGACGTGGTTGCTACCAGGAAAGGGGAACGGGTCCTAATCGATGTGACGACGTGTGTGTCAAAATCGTTAAGAAAGAAACCCGAGCTATCGATTGCCGAGGCGTTGAGGATGCCTTTATACATCCTTTTTGTGAAGCCAGACTTGAGTAAGTATCAACTAGCCCTTGCGAACGGTGCCAAGACCTTGCAGGTCAATGTCAAAGAGTTGGTCGCGATTGAATAGCCTCTATCAGAAAGGCCGCGCGAAAGAATACAAGACTATGGAGATACTGAAGGGGGACGGCTGGATGGTTTCAAGGAGCGCAGCCTCCCACGGAGCCGTGGACGTGTTCGCTGCGAAGGACGGAAGGATGCTGCTCATCCAGGTCAAGAGCGGGAGGGCAAGGGTGAAGAAGGAGGAGCTCGCCCAACTGATAGCGTGGGGGAAGCAGTCGAACGGTGACGCCGAGGTGTGGCACTTCAAGGGGCGCGGCCATCTGGAGAAGAGGAGGGTGTATGCGGCCAAGAGGGGCGCCAGTTGAAGGCAAAGTGCTTCTTCTGTGACACTGAGCTGGAAGCAGTGGTTCGCACATTCAGGGTCGGCCCGAAAGATGAGCCGGTCTGCGACGAGTGCTACCTGAAGACGGTCAACAGGAGGAAGGCGAAGGAAGAGGAGGGGTCAGGCTGATGCGCATGCCTGCTTCAGGGCATGAATCATTTCTGAGCACTCGGTGAACCTTTCGTCGTCATCGTTTCGCCTGTAGCAGTCGAGGGCCTTCTCGTATTCGCCTAGGGCGTCAAGAGCCCTGATTGGGGCCGGGGCCGTGGGCTCCGCCATGATCATCTTCCCCGCAGTCTCGTACCAATTGGCTGCGTCTCCGTACTGTTCCAACTGGTAGAAACAGTGTGCGATTGATTCGCAGACGTCGACCCTCTGGGGGGAGGAAGCAAATCTCTCGAACTGCTCTTTCAGGAGATACAGGGCGGCGTTGCCGCTGCGCATCTTCTCGAACCGGAAGGAGTCTGAGAAGTCGTTCATCCGGACGGGGACAGCGTGGGGGTGGTAAGAGGGAGGAACTCTAGATTCCTTGAGCCGATGATTAACCCGGGAAGAGCAATCAGTCCTTTTCCATCTCTGCCAGCTGGGCGATCCTGAGCTTCCTCCGGATTAGTGCCTCCCTGAAGCGGCGCCTTTCGGCTGGCGTAGTGAGCAGCAGCTTGGGGATTGCGGCTGGCTTGCCGCTTTCGTCGAGCCCGACATAGGTGAGATAGCACGACCCAGTATGAGAGATTTCGCCCGTCTTGGGGTCCTGTGCTTCTATCCTCACGCCGATCTCCATCGAAGTATTCCCGACATAGTTCACCGCAGCCCTGAGGATTAGGACGTTTCCCAGGAAGATTGGCTTCCAGAAGTCCATCCTGTCAATCGAAGCGGTGACGCAGTTCATTCCGGCGTGCCGCCATGCGACTATTGCAGCGACCTCGTCCATGTAGCGCATGATGGCTCCGCCGAAGACGTTCCCGAGGACGTTCGCGTCTGTGGGCATCATCAGGCGCGCGGTGGTGAGCCAGGAGTCGGACGGTTTCTTGGCTGTGCGCTTGGAAACCAACGAAATCCAGGCTCTGTCTGAGGTTCATAAAGATGATTCCTACACCCCCGGACCACAACAGGGAACGGCAGGGAGCAGCACATGATTGTCAGACAGATTACGGTCGGAACCATGGCGAACTTCGTCTACCTGGTGGCCGACGAGGAAAGCAGGGAGGCAATGGTTGTGGACTCTGGTTGGGAGACCGACCCAATAGCGAAAGCGGCCGCGGAGGTGGGAGCAAAGGTGAAGTACGCAGTCGCGACCCATGAACACTTCGACCACACCTCGACCCTGAGGGAGCTGGCTGACCGGCTCGGTGCACAGGTGGTGGCGCACGAGAACTCGCCCATCGACCATGACGTCACAGTGGTCGACGGTCAAGAACTGAAGCTCGGGAGAAGGGGGTTGAGGGTTCTCCACACCCCGGGGCACACCGAGGACAGCATCTGCCTCTACGATGGGAGGAACCTGTTCACAGGGGACACCCTCTTCATAGGCAGCATCGGACGGTTCGACCGGACGACCTCCCAGGCGATGTACGAGAGCCTGCACAACGTGATCATGAAGCTTCCAGATTCCACTGTGATCTACCCCGGGCACGACTACGGTGATTCGAAGTCTCGGACGCTCGGCGAGGAGAAGAAGGCCAACCCATTCCTCATGACGAGGGACCTGAGGAGTTTCCAGTCTCTCTTCGCCTGAGTATGGAAGTCAGGAGGTCGACCGAGATGTTCCCCCCGCTGATCACGAGGACGGTCCTGTCACCTCTCTCCCCGCGGAGGGGCCCCCTGATGGCGGCGAGCGGCGAAGCTCCTGCCGGCTCTGCCAAGACCCTCGCTTCGACCAAGAGCTCGTAGATTGCGTCCTCGATCTCCGGATCAGTGACCAGGCCGATCTTGTCCACGTACTTCTTCACAGCCTCGAACGTGAGTTCGCCAGGGACGGAGGCCTGCATCCCGTCGGCTATGGTCTTCTTTGGCGAAACGTGGACCCTCCTTCCGCTCCTGATCGATTCGAACATGGAGGGAATCGCGGTAGTCTCGGCCCCGTAGACCCACACCTTCTCGAGCGACTCTTTCAGGGCTATTGAAATCCCGGAGATGAGCCCGCCGCCTCCTATCGCCACCACCGCAGAGTCGATGTCTTTTCCCTGCCTGACTATCTCGAGCCCGCAGGTCCCCTGACCTGCGATCACGTCCCTGTCGTTGAAGGCGTGCACGAAAGTGAGGCCTCTCTTGGCTGACTCTTTGAGAGCGTGTTCGTAGGTCTCGTCATAGCCGCTGCCGAATTTCACTATCTCCGCGCCCTCCTCCTGGATCGCTTTCAGCTTCTGAGGGTTGACGTTCTCAGGGACGCAGATGACTGCCTTCACTCCGAAGAGCCTGCTCGCATAGGCAATCGCGAAGCCATGGTTCCCAGATGAAGCTGTGAGGACCCCCTTCCTGAGCTGCGAATCTCCCAGGGTGAGCAACTTGTTCAGCGCTCCCCGGATCTTGAAGACCCGGATCGGCTGGAAGTTCTCCAGCTTGAGGTAGACCTGCCTTCCCGTCCGCTGAGAGAGAGCGGGCGAGAACTCAAGCGGGGTCGGCGGGATGTATCTCCTTATCCTCTCCTCAGCCAACTCGATGTCCTTGAGGCCGGGAAGAGGAGCCGCGCTCAGCCGAACCACTTCTCGAGGGTCTCAGACTGTGCCGGTTTCTTGGCCTGCAACCTGGCGAGGGCCGAATCCACCCTGTCTCTTGAGAACGAATGCTCGCCGACTAGGTAGGAGAAGAGTCTCTCCCTGTCAGGCTGCCTCCATTCGGGGGTGACCCCTTTCGCAGCGGGCGCGTCAAGGTACAGCTTCCTTATCGCTGGATAGTCAACTCCCGAAAGCTTGTCCTTCAACTCGATGATGTCCTCCAGCCTCCCGTACTTCTTCAGGTACTTCAACGCCCTGACCGGGCCGACCCCGTCGAAACCGTCCGGGTTGAAGTCGGTGCCGAGGAGAATCGCGAAGTCCACGAGCTGCTCTCTCGTCAACCCCGTTGCAGCAAGGACAGAGGAGAGGGTTATCCGTTCGGGGACCACGTTGATCATGATTCCCTTGCTGGGGAGCCTCCTCTTCCCGGATATCGTGACGTTCCTCACCAAGACAGGGGCCCCGAATACGAGCGAGTCGTGGTCCTGAGAAGCGACTGCCTTCACTGTCCCCTCGGCGGCCATGACCGAAGCCTGGGCCTCCCCTTCCGATGGAGCGTCAACCCAGGGGATTCCCATCGCGTCGAGGAGTTCCTTTGCGTCTGCGACCATGTCCCGCCTCAGGACGGTTGACGCCTCGGCGTACTTCCGAGCGAGGACCGCTTCTCCTGCCTGCAGGGCCTTGAGGTACTGATTTTTCGCCTCACGCCGCTGAGCGGAGCGTCTCTCGATCTCCTCTCGCTTCAGGTCCGGGGGCTTCCCGTCGAAGACGTACACGAGTCTTATCCCGAGCTCCATGAGGTTGATGTTTCTGTAGAAGAGGCCGGATATGTGGGAAGTGACCCTCCCCTTGGAGTCCTGGAGGTGCTCCCCGCTGGGCCCGCGTATGATCGCCAGGAACTGGTAGAGGGTGTTGTACGCATCGACAGCCAGGCTCCAGCCCGAAATGTCGGCGAGCTCTATCTTCTCGCGAGGTATG
This sequence comes from uncultured Nitrosopumilales archaeon, assembly GCA_964476175.1. GTDB lineage: Archaea > Thermoproteota > Nitrososphaeria > Nitrososphaerales > Gagatemarchaeaceae > DATFYP01. The sequence goes on along the minus strand of CAYYYU010000047.1, from coordinate 12,949 downwards.
GCGTCGCCGAAGTCTACCCCCATTTCAGGACACTTGGGCCAACCGGGTTGATTTATTCGTTAGCGCGGGGGATGCGCACCTCCCCAGCAGGGTTTTCTACGGCTTCGATCTGGCGCTTGTCCTTCCCCACCCATCGGACCGTGACCAGCCCGAGTATCTCGAGCTGCATGAGGAGCTTGTCCAATTCGTCAGGAGAGCACTTGCCCCCGTTCTTGTTCAGGGCTTCCAGAAGATCGTCGTCAGTAGCCCTTTTCTTCTCCTTTATCCATTCGAAGGCAGCGAATCTCAGTGGAAAACGCATTTACATTCACATCCGTCGAGGAACGGCAGGAAAGACTCGGCTGCGGGGGTATAAAAGCTCTGTCGGCCTCTCCTACGAAGGAGGCAGTCTGCTGGACATGCGGCTGACCCCCATGAACTCGCACTGGCCGACGAGAGGGGCGGTCGAGACTGTCTGTTCTACCTTGTCTATCGCGCCTTCCTCTTCGGGGACGACGACGTCGAAGAGTATCGCGGACAATCCGAAAGCTATCGGCTCGACCTTGTGCCCTCTGATCTGCGCGCCCGCGGGGAGAGCCTTCGCCACCGAGTCGACTATCTTCTGGTGCTCGATCTCCGTGTCTTGGGGAAGTACCTTAAGCCTGATGACGTAGGAGCCCATCGAAGCGCACCTACGGTCCCTCGAAGCCGCAGTTGACGCACTTGTATCGCCTCGAGAACTTCCGGCACTTCTCGCACCTCCAGATCAGTGTCTCGTGACAGTTGGGGCAGTAGAACTTCGTGGCCCTCTCGGCTGGCTTCACCGGCCTATTGCATGACGAACAGAGCGGGAGCGACACTGTGGACTGCGACATTTCTCTGAACCCCCCTCCGAGACTTGCTGATATAGGTTGCTGAGAGGAATCTAGGTTTAGCTCCCTGTAAGGAGGGATCTGGCTTCAGCAGAAGCGACGACTCTCGCGATCCGAAGAAGGCCGGAGACCCCCAGAGCGCTCAGAAGAGCGGTCGCGTGGAAGTCGAAGTCTGACTGTGAGAGCTTCGCGAGGAGCTTGGGTGAAGAGACGACAGAGGCTATGGAATCGAGGTCGGCGTTTGAAACCTTTTCGAAGACCCCCCGGAGCCTCATCATTGCCTTCATCTCTTTGAGGAAACGCGACTCCCAGTCCGGGCGATAGTTCGCTAGCTTGGCCGGGTCCCCGAGCTGAACCGTGTCGCTCAGCCATCGCGCGGCTATCACTGCGCCGGCGATCGAAGTCGCAATCCCGCCGGCGGTCGTGGGCTTCACCTGCCCGGCCGACTCCCCCACCAGGACCCTCCGTCCCTCAACGAACTCCTTCGCAGGCCCCCCGAGGTAGATTGGAGCTGCGACCCGGCGGAGCCTCCTGTGGGGCCTCTCCGACAGGAACGTGTCCAGGGCGTTGAAGGCGTTTATCCCCCTCCCAGCCGCACCCACCTTGGCCAGGCCTGGGCCGTAGGGAATCACCCAGGCGAAGAATCCAGGGTACTTCTCAGCGTCGAGATAGACCTCCACCACCCTTTCATGGATCCAGTCGGCTTCGATTTCATATTTCGCTGCCGGGAGGATTCTAGCCCTGGGGCTTGAAGCCGGCCCGGTCGCATCTATGTAGTACCTGGCTTCGACCGCTTCGTCGCCGACCCTGAGGGACACCAAGTCGCGCGACTCGCCCAGGACAGCGACCCTGGCGTCTGTCCTGATCTCTGCCCCCCAGGACTCCGCCCTTTCGGCGACCTGCTTGTCGTACGCGCTCCTGTCGAGGACGACCACGTCCATGCCGGTTGCGTTCAGCGCGACGACTCTGCCGGAAGGGGAATGAATCGCCGCGGAGGCGATCTCGTTCTGCACGACGTCCTTTTTCGGAGCGAAGCCGTACCGTCTCAGCCCGCGCAGGCTGACGAGCCCGTCGCACTTCTCGGGCTCCCCGATCTCGTGGTGCTCTTCCCCGACAAGGACCGAGACCCCTCTCTTTGCAACTTCAGCGGCGAATGCGAGGCCGGCGATGCTCCCGCCGGCGACCACGGCGTCGTATCGCTTGCCCAAGAGACCGGGACCTCTTCACAAGGCTTAATCGGACTCGTATTAACGGTTAGGAACAGAAGAGGGAATGAAGCAGGCGATTGTCGCGAGGCAGGACATCAAGATGGGGAAGGGGAAGCTGGCAGCGCAGGTAGCCCACGCGTCTCTTTCCGCAGCCGAGGAGGCGATGAACAGGCATTACGATTGGTACGAAGAATGGAAAGGAGAGGGGCAGAAGAAGGTGGTGCTCAAGGTCAAGTCTGAGGCTGAATTAAGGGAACTTTTCAAGCGGGCGAAGAGCGCGAGACTCCCCGCAGCCCTGGTCGAGGACCGGGGTCTGACACAGCTCGAGCCCGGGACACTGACCTGCCTGGGGATCGGGCCGGGGCCGGACGCTGATGTAGACGCGATTACGGGCAAGCTCAAACTGCTATGATACCCCCGCCGGAGCTCGACCTGGCAGTCGGGATGGAGGTCTACGCCAGCGTTTCCCCGAGGTGCAGGGGGCGGATCAAGGCGCAGGCAGAGGACTTCCTCGTCGAGGAGTCGCTCGGCGGATTGAGGGTCTTCCCAGACCCGGCGGGAGGGCTTCTTCCGTTATACAGGGTGGAAAAGCGCCTGATCGATACGATGCACCTCGAGGCCGAGCTGTCAGCCGTCCTGAAGAGCAGGATTAGTTTCGCCGGGCTGAAGGACAAGAGAGCGGTGGCTGTCCAGTATGCGACCCCGACAAGCACGCGGTCGGAGCGGCCTCGGCTGGTCGAAGGGAAGGCCTTCAGGGCAGAACTGGTGGGATACGTCGAGAGACCGCTCTCACGTGGCCTGGTCGAGGGGAACCGCTTCAGGGTGAGACTCAGGGACTGCCCCCCTGAAATCGAGGATTCGGTCAGGGAGGTCTACGCTCTGGCAGGAGAGAAGAGGCTCCCCAACTTCTACGGCCTGCAGAGGTTCGGCGGCCGCGGCGCGCTCACCCACCGGGTTGGGAGGGTGATCATCAAACGAAAGTTCGAGGATGCGGTGAGAATCATCCTCGGTGAGCCAGGGGAGTCGGACGACCAGCCGACCGGCGAGAGGAGGGATGGAATCGCCCAAGGGAACCACGAAGATTCGAAGTTACCCCGGAGGGGCAGGGACGTCGAAACGAGGGTCGCTCGCCGATGGGCGACAGACCCCGGGGACCCGATCGGTGCCTTGAGGGCCGTGCCCATAAGGCTGAGGAAGCTCTACACGCAGGCTTACCAGTCGTACATCTTCAACAGGACCCTGAGTCTGGCGATTAGCAGGAGCCTTGACATCTCGTCCCTGGAAAAAGGGGACAACTGGGGGGATGTGTCTCCCGACGGCATGGTGCTCGGCAGAGTCCATGGAGTGAGGGAGGTGCAGGCTCCCGGGGGGGTCCCGCTGATACAGCTCGCGGGCTACGCTTACAGGGATTACGGCTCTAGGTTTGACGCATGCGCAGGGGAGGTGATGGCTGAAGAGGAAGTGGCAGCCAGGGACTTCTACGTGGAGGAGATGCAGGAGGTGAGTGTGGAAGGCGGGTTCAGGCGGCCTCACCTGGTGGCGAAGGACGAATCGTGTGAAGTCAGAGGAGATGTCAGTGACCTTGGTTTCACACTTGCCAGGGGCGAATACGCGACCGTCCTGCTGAGAGAAATCGTGAAACCCGATGACCCGGTCGCTCAGGGTTTCGCATAAAGGGCGGGAACGCTTATACCTTGTCCGTTGCGGGCATCCCGAACCGGATGTCTCAGGACATGTACGACCTGACAATCATCGGCGCAGGGCCTGCCGGTCTCTTCGCTACCTTCTACGCCGGGCTGCGGCAGATGAAGACGAAGGTGATCGACGCCCTGGAAGAACCCGGAGGCCAGGTCGCAGTGCTGTACCCGGAGAAGTACATCTTCGACGTCCCGGGTTACACGAAGATTCTGGCGAAGGACCTGGTGAAGAGCCTGATCGAACAGGCTTTCCAGTACAACCCGACCGTGGTCTTGGGTGAACGGGTCACGACCCTTCACAAGACCGACGGGACCTTCGAGATTTCAACCGACAAGGGGACGAAGCACTACAGCAAGGCGGTGCTCATCGCGGCCGGGGTGGGAGCGTTTTCGCCGAACAGGCTTGAAGCGCAGGGAGTTCCGGACTATGAGGGCAAAGGGGTCTACTACTTCGTGAAGGACAAGTCCGCCTTTGCCGGGAAGAACCTCCTCATCGTGGGAGGGGGGGACTCGGCGGTGGACTGGGCGCTCAATATGAAGGATACAGCTAAGAAGATCACTCTCGTCCACAGAAGGGACGTCTTCCGGGCGCACGAGCTCAGCGTCCAGGAGCTCATGAAGTCCAAGGTGGATGTCAAGCTCTTCTATGAAGTCAGGAAGGTGATCGGAGACAGGGGTACACTCAAACAGGCGGTCATCTTCGACAACAGAACGCAGGTTGAGACGACTCTGGACGTGGATGCGATCCTTGTGAACATAGGGTTCAGGGCAGACCTCGGGCCGATCAAGGACTGGGGGCTTGAAATTGACGGGAGGGAGATCGTGTCGAACGGGAGGATGGAGACGAACATCCCAGGGGTCTATGTCGCCGGGGACATCGCGGGTCCGGCGGACGGGGTCAAGCTGAACCTGATCGCTACCGGGTATGCACAAGCGGCTCTCGCGGTTAACGTGGCGAAAGCGTACGTTGACCCGAATTCAAAGATCTTCCCGGGGCACAGCAGCGAAATGAAGAAGTGAATCTAGACTACTGCGCCCAAGGCCCTTCTGTAGTCGTAGTCCTTTGCAATCGCCGGATGGAGCGGGTCAACAAGGACGCATTCGTACCAGGCGAACCGCCCGTCCTTCCAGACAGGGTACGAGCCGAGGAGCTTCATGTTCGGATACCGCTGAGACACCCTGCGCTCTGCCACCGATTTGGATGAAACGTCAGATTTTATCTTCAGGACGCCCATGTGTTTTGGCCTCCTCCCGGAAACTGGCCTCTGTTTCCTCATCCCTCCCCTTGAGACGCGGGTCCTGACGACTACGACCCCCTCTTTCGCCTTGTAACCCAGCGCCCTTGCCCTATCCAGCCTTGACGGCCTATCCAGTCTAAGCATGGCCGGCTGCGTCCTGAGTTCAACTGCCCTGGCGCGGATGTCCCCAGCCTTCTCATGGAAGATTGCCTGCCAGGACTTCGAAATCTGACTGTACATTCTTAGCAGGCGCCTCGTCTCTGGTCGGCAAATAAACGTTCTGAGCTGCCTATCGTCCGGAGAAGAACGCGCTGACCTTGTCCCCCACTATGGCTATGGCGTCGGCCTGGGCTTCGACGGTCTGGCCTCCGATGTGAGGGGTGAGAATCGTGTTCTGGGCGGTCAGGATCGCACCGGAGGGGGGTTCCCGTTCGAAGACGTCGAGGGCGGCTCCAGCCAGGCGCCCCTCGTTCAGAGCCGAGGCGAGGGCATCCTCGTCTATGACCCCTCCCCGAGAGGTGTTGACGAGGAAGGCGGACTTCTTCATCCGGGAGAGCCTGTCCCGGTTGACGAGGTGCTTGGTGCCTTCGGTCAGTGGGACATGGAGGGTGACATAGTCCGCCGATGGGAACAGCTCGTCGAGCCCGACCACCTTGCACTGCAGCCTCTCGATCACGTCGGGCGGAATCTCGATCACGTCGTAAATCATTACGGACATCCCCAAGGTCCTGGCAATCTCGCCCACCCTCCGCCCTATTCTCCCCAGGCCTACGATGCCCAGCACTTTCCTCCGCAGCTCTCTCCCGAGCAGCGCGTTCTTCTCCCACTTTCCCTGCTTTGTCGATTCGTCCGCCGGGACCAGCTTCCTGCTGAGGGCGAGCATCAGGAGAGTGACGTGCTCGGCGACTGCCTCGACCAGAGACTCCGGGCTGTTCACGACCTTCACCCCCTTCGACTTCGCGTATTCGACGTCCACGTTGTCCAGTCCTGTCCCCGGGCGCGCAACCAGCTTGAGGCGGACGGCCCTGTCGAGGACCTCACGGTCGACCTTCGTCCTGCTCCGGATGATGAGTGCGTCATAGTCTCCGACGACCTGCAGGAGCTCATCCCTCCTTATCCCGGGTCTGTTGTCAACCATGATTCCAGGCCCGAGAGCGAGGCTCTCGGTCTCGACGTGGTCGCAGATCAGGATCTTCGCCATCTCCGCATTCCCTCCCGTGCAGCCTCGACCATGGGCGATATATCGGTTGAACCGGAGGTCTCCAAGAAGGCGAGGTCACTGAGGAGGGACCTCCGGGACACGGTGATCGCAAGGGCGTCCGGCTGTGCTGCCGGCCGAGGCGTGGCGACCTGTATGCCCAGAACCAGGCCGCTGAGACTCTCGAAGACTATGGAACAGGCAGCCCCGTCATCGGACCTGCTCACAGATTCTGCCGCCTCGAATCCTGCTACCTTCGCCTCCTCCAAGCCGAGGCCCGCTGACATGATGGAAAGACCGAAGAGCCGCTTCGACATGGAACCGACCGGCCAGAAGGAGAAGCACCTGCCAGCAGCGTTCCAGCCCGCCACGCGGCCGGAAACCATGGCGGTCGAGTGCAGCATGATGGGTCGGGAGTAGGACCCCACCGTATATTCCGCGCAGTTGCCGGCTGCGAAGGTGTCAGCTACGCTTGATTGCATCCGGGAATCCACAATGACGCCTCCATACCTGCCGAGGGCCGCAGTCGTGCTCGGGACCCGCGGGACCAAGTCCGGAACCACGACCACACAGTCGCAGGGCATCACCTCGCCTTCGATCACTACCGCCTCCACCCGCTCGACGCCGACGACCTTCGGAAGCCGGGAGTTGAACTCGGATAGGCCAAGCTCATGTGCGGCGGCTATGACAGACTCCCTGATGACCGCATTGAAGTGCCCGGAGAGGGCCCCCGTGCGTGACACCATTGCGACCTTGACCCCCTTCCGAAGGAGGGATTCGGCAATTTCGAGGGCGTGCGGCCCTGAGCCACAGAGGACAAGCCTGGAGTATCCCGCCGAGGCGGCGTTGAACTCGACTAATGCCCGTGCGCCGTCCAAGACGTGAACCCCGGTCTTCCTGACCCACTGCAGGGGCTGATGGAGCGCGCGGCTCCCCGTTGATATTATCACCGAATCGAAGGTGAACCGACCCAGTTTGGTAGTCACGCGTCCTCCGCTCTGCACGGCCAGGGCAGGTTCTGCGTGGCGCACGTCGACCCCTGACCGGAAGAGGAGTCTCTCTTGGACCCTACGATGGCAGATTCCGCAGTCGCAGAGCGACTGCCACCCGCTGTCGGGTTGCGGCAGACTCGGTGAAGCCTCGAAGAGGGTCACCTGCGCCCCCTCCTCGACGAGGGCAGCCGCGGCCTCGACCCCAGCCGTTCCTCCCCCCAGCACGCAGACTCTGCGCATGGTCTGAGACTACGGGACTTGGGACGGTTATAATGTACCGCGAGGTGACACCAAGCGTGCTAGTGGGAGTCGTCGGCAAACCTAATGTGGGAAAGTCGACCTTCTTCGCAGCAGCCACGCTGAAGGACGTCCAAATTGCCGACTATCCCTTCACCACCATCCAACCGAACGTGGGGGTAGCCTACCTGAGGACGAAGTGCGTGTGCAAGGAGATGGGAGTGGTAGACAGACCCAGAAACTCGGTCTGCGTCGATGGAACCAGGCTGATTCCGGTGAGGCTAGTGGATGTGGCCGGGCTCGTCGAGGGGGCATCTCAGGGCCGGGGTCTCGGAAACCAGTTCCTCGATGAAATCAGGCAGGCGGACGCCCTCATCCAGGTCGTGGATTCGTCAGGGTCGACCGACGCCGAGGGAAGGAAGGTCCCCCCGGGGTCGCACGACCCTGTGAAGGACATCGAGATGGTGGAGCACGAGTTCGACATGTGGGTCTATGGCCTCCTCAAGAAGGACTGGGAGAAGCAGTCGAGAAGCTTGGAGCAGACCGGCGGAAAGATCGTCGATCATCTCGCCAACAGGCTGTCGGGGCTGTCGGTGACGCTCGCCGACGTAGAACTGGTAATCCAGCACCTGAAGCTCAGGACTGAGAAGCCGAGCCATTGGACGGACGAGCAGCTGCTGCAGTTCGCGTCAGAGGTCAGGAAGCTGACGAAGCCGTCCCTGATCGCAGCGAACAAGGCCGACCTGCCCGCCGCCCTGGCCAACATCGAGCTCCTGAAGAAGACCGGGAGGACCGTTGTCCCCTGTGCCTCCGAGGCCGAACTGCTGCTGAGGAGGGCCGCGGACCATGGCCTGATCCAGTACACCCCTGGGGACGCAGCGTTCAGCGTCCCAGCGCCGGAGAAGCTGAACCAGGCTCAGAAAGACGCGTTGAGGATGGTCGAGGAGAGGGTAATCAGGATCTTTGGAGGTTCCGGAGTGCAGGAAGCGATCAACCGGGCGTACTTCGACCTCCTCCGCGCGATTGTCGTATTCCCGGTGGAGGACGAAGCCAAGCTTTCAGACAAGGCTGGGAATGTCCTTCCCGACGCCTATGTGATGAAGGGGGGTTCTACGGCCCTTGACCTGGCAAAGACGGTTCATTCGGAGCTCGCGGAGGGGTTCCTGTACGCCATAGATGCGAGGAGCGGGAAGAGGTTGGCGGCAGACCACAAACTGAACAACAGGGATATCGTGAAGATAGTCTCAGGCAGCAAGCGGGGCTAGAGACTCAGCCTTCTCTTCCGGCCTCGAGATCAGCTTGCTCTTCCTCACGCCGACGTGCCTCAGGTGCGTCACCCTCTTCGCCTCGTTGTAGACGTCAGAGGCGACCTTCTGGAGGACCAGCTCCTGGGCGAATTGCTCGTAGGTCAGGTTTGCCGCCCGTTCGCCGATGACTTTGTCCATGATCACGCGTAGGTCGTGTTTCTTGGAGCTGTTCATCTTCCCTTGGGAGAGCGCCATGCAGTATACTCGGGCCACGTACCCGTCCTTCGTCTTGTAGTCTTTGATGAAATCAGACATGGATGAGCCTCGTCGGATGAGGCTCCTCAGGAACTCCCTGGAGTACTCATGCCCCTTGAAGACGGTCTGGGCAGTCTCTCCTTCGACCTTGTCCACCTGGAAATAGACCTTGAAACTGTAGTGCTGGGGGTCCTGCTTCAGCAGGTCGTAGAGAGTGGTCTCCACGACCCTCCCGCCAGGCTTTGTGACGTCGGAGAGAGGGACCTTGGCGATGGGGGCGCTCCCGAACGAGGGGGAAGCGAGGACAGTGACCCAGGACTTCAGCTTCCACTTGTCCCTCACCTTCGCCACTTTCTTGGGCAATTGGAGGCGCCCCGCTTGTGTCCGGCTTATAACTTCATTGATGTTTCAGCGCGTCCAGGCCCCCCATGTAGGGGGCGAGGACCTTCGGGATTGACACTGAACCGTCCTCCCTCTGGAAGTTCTCGATTATCGCGACGAGGGTCCTGGTGACCACTGCAGTGGAATTGAGGGTGTGGACGAAAGCGGTCGGTTCGTTCTGCTTCTCCCTGTAGCGTATGAGGAGCCGTCGCGACTGGAAGTCTGTGACGTTGCTGGCGGAGGCCATCTCGCGGTAGGCGCCCTGGCCTGGGAGCCACGCCTCCAGGTCGAAGGTCTTCGCAGACATGAAGCCTGTGTCCGCGCTGCAGAGAGCGACGACCCTGTAGGGAAGGCCGAAGTCCTGGTAGATTCTCTCTACATTGGCGACCAGCTCCTCGTGAAGTTTCCAGCCGTCCTCTGGCTTGCTGAAGATTATCTGTTCTACCTTGTAGAACTGGTGGACCCTGAAGATTCCCTTAGTGTCCCTCCCGTGCGCACCGGCCTCTACCCTGAAGCACGGGCTGAAGCCGCAGTACTTCATGGGAAGGCTTGAGGCATCGAGTATCTCGTCCTTGTGCATTGAGACGAGGGGATGCTCTGACGTCGCAATCAGGTGGAGGTCCTCCCCTTCGATCTTGTAGATGACAGGCCCGAAGTCCTCCAGGTTCACCACCCCCTCGTAGGCTGCGCGGTTGAGCATGAACGGGGGCTCAACCACTGTGTAGCCCCGGACTTTCAACACGTCGAGGGCGTAGCGCATGATTGCGTGCTCGAGCATGACTGCGTCGCCTTTCAGGAAGGCGAATCTCGCGCCTGCGACCTTTGCCGCTCTTTCCATGTCCACCATGCCCAGGTCGTTCAGGATGTCTAGGTGGTGCCTGGGGTCGAAGCCGAATTGTGTTTTCTTCCCCCGGGTCCTCACCACCACGTTGTCTTTCTCGTCCTTCCCCTGGGGGACGCTCTCGTGAAGGATATTGGGGAGGCTCAGCAGGATGATGTTGAGCCTCGAGTATCGCTCTTCGGCCCTGGTCTCCAGGGACTTGATCTCGGCGGGTATGCCCTTGACTTCCTTCAAGAGCTCGTCGATGTTCTTCCCCTGTTTCTTCAGGGAAGCCACCTCGCCTGTGAGCTTGTTCTGCCTGTGCCTGAGCCGGTCCACTTCGGTCTTGAGCTTCCTCCATTCGGCGTCCGCCTTCGCTGCCTCTTCGACGAGAGGGACCTTCGCATCCGCCCCCCTCCGCTTCAGGTTCCTGGCTACGCTCTGTGGGTCTTCCCGTATGACCTTGATGTCCATCATGGCTTTTTCCGGCTCCCGACTGCGGTTTGGCCTGCTCGCGATAAAAGCCATACCTCCTGAAAAAGCGACGCGTCCCCAAGGACCGAAAGCAAGGTCGACAGAGCCGACGAAGGATCCTCGGACTCTACGTTGAAGGCGAGCATCCTGCCAGTCCTCGACATCGAGAAACGCTGGTTCCCAGGCACCCCGACGTTGTCTGGGGACAGCACCTCCTCCAGCTGGCCGGCAACTGGAGCATTGACGCAACGCACAGAAAGCTTTGCAGTCGCCTTCAAGCGAGGACCTTCTCTATGACGAGCTGTGAGAAGGTGTCCGCTCCGGAAGAGGGAATCTTCGCCCCTGCCGCCATGGTGTGCCCGCCCCCGACCCCCTTCACCGCCTCGGCCGCTTCCCTCATCACGAGCCCGAGGTTCACCGAGCCAGCGAAGGCATCGCCTGCCCTGGACGAAATCTTCAGCCCCTCATCGCGAGACGTCGTCCGCGCCACCACGACCTTGTCCTTGTAGCCAGGGGAAGAGGTCAGGATCGAAGTCACCGGGCCGAGAAGCTTCTCCTCGACGACCCCGTCCCCCCGCACTAGGATGAGGTTTCCGTGCCGCTCGACCCGCGACGGGTCGTCAAGCACCCCCTGGATGGCCTTGTTGATGCTCGACCGGTAGTCCGCAAGGGTCTTCATGGCCGCCTTGAGGGCCTCCGTCCGTTCGCCGAGGCAGATGGACATCCCGACCCCGGTGGCCCCCATCCGCCCGCAGGCATTGAGCAGCGTTGCGAATTCACGCGCGTCGCGCAGAGGGGTGAAGGAGTCTTCGAACTCAAGGGTGTACACCTCCCCGACGAGGCCGGCGATCGCTTCTGTCGCTCCTCCCGAAGGACCGAGGACGCTCGCTATCACCTCTGTGATCTTCCGCTTCTCGTCGGCATCGAGGGAGGAGATGGTCCGCCACGTGGCCCCTTCTTTGAGGCGGAGACCAGCAGTGTGAAGGGCCGCCAGGACCGCGTCCTTGCTCCCGGTGAGGCCGGGAAGGTAGGGGGTCGACGTCAGGGCGACAGACTCGTGGATTGGTCTGGTCTCCCTGCCGGTGAACATAAGGTCCTTTGAAACGGTGATGAGGCCGGCTGACTGCGCGTCGTCGAGCGCCGCCCTGTTGAGCCCGGTTAGGGAGCGGTTCGGGCCCCCGTCCTGCCTGTCAGCCACTGCTCCGACGACCGCAAGGGGGGCGAGGCCCTTGTTCGTCCCGTCGGAGGAAAGCGCGAAGAAATACGCCATCGTGGAGGAGCAAGCTTCCCTGCCGCCGTCGAAGCCGTACATCCAGGCGTTGACCACCGTTGATTTGCGCATGTCCTCCTCGGTGAGCTGGTGGTGGTCGATCACGAGAAACCGTCCGTCGAAGGCCCCCTCGAGCTCGCCGATGAGAGTAGAAGCAAGGTCGGTGAAGATGTAGAAGTCGTACTTCTGAGACTCGAGCTCAGCGATCAGCTTCTGGTCCAGGTCCGGGACGGACCTGACCACAACGTTGGCGCCCTTCCGCATCAGGGCAGAGAAGACTATCGAGCCGCTCGTCAGACCGTCCGCGTCAATGTGGGTGACTATGAGTATCTTCTTTCCCGCTGCTGCGACCTTCAGGATGTCGCGGGACACAGACTCGTACCTGGCGAGGAGCCCCTGCAGGTCGGCCACGAGCGGCACCCGCCTCCGAACTACGCCAGCTGTGCGACTACGGTCGCATACCTGAAGTCCTTCGGGATGATGCCCTTCAATTTGTAGTACTTCGAGATCCTATAGATTTTGGCTTCAATCAGCTCAAGCGAATGCACGTTCTTCCTGTCGCTGGCGTGTTCCTTGAGGTGCTTCTGCACCCGCTGTGCGCGGTCGATGAGCGCCTGCAGGTCCTGGGGGAACTTCGGCGCCGCCTTGCCCTCCACGAGAACTTGGCGGATGGACTTTCCCAAGAGGGGCCGGACCAGCGGGACGCTGTAGTCGTCGCGGAGGGACACACCAATCTGGCTGGCGTTGAGGCCCTCCTTCGCGAGCTTCAGGATAGTCGCCTTCACAGTCGTAGGGTCAGACGTGACCCAGGTCGGGATGCTCTTGCTTGACGGCCGGGTCGAGTGTGACTTTCCGTGCCTGTGTGAATGAATCCGTGCCAAAGCGCAGTCAGTCTGCAGAGTCCTTCCGGTTGTGCAGATAAAGGTTACCTGCGGCTGCCGGACTTCAGCCACTTCGCGAGTGCTCTTACCGCTATCGAACGGTGAGATATCTCGCACTTCTCCTCCAGGGGCATCTCGGCGAGCGTCTTCGTCCTTCCCTTCGGGATGAAGACCGGGTCGAAGCCGAACCCGTTGGACCC
>CAYYYU010000046.1:0-17917 GCA_964476175.1 uncultured Nitrosopumilales archaeon | reverse complement strand
GAGGAAGCTTGCAAGGGAGCTCGGAGTTGACATCGCCTCTCTCAGGGGGTCCGGGCCTCAGGGGAGAGTCACGGACGACGACGTCAGAAGCGCTACGGTGCCCCAGGCGCCGGCGACCGTCCAGGGCGAGTCGCACGCCAGACCCGGCGAGAAGGAGGAGTTGGTTCCGCTGCGCGGGATCAGACGAACCATAGCCGAGCACATGGTCAAATCGAAAGAAACCACGGCTCAGGTCACCCACGTGGACGAAGCCGACGCGACCGAGCTCGTGCTCCTGCGAGAGGCATTCAAGGGGAGCGCCGCGAAGAGGGGGGTGCGGCTCACCTATCTCCCGTTCATTATCAAAGCAGTCGTCCCCGCCCTGAAGGAGTTCCCGTTCGTCAACTCGTCCCTAGACGAGCAGAACGGAAACATCGTCCTGAAGAAGTATTACAACTTCGGGATCGCCACCGACACGGAGCAGGGGCTAGTAGTCCCAGTGGTCAGGGGGGTCGATTCGAAGGACATCTTCGAGTTGGCTGGAGAGATTGAGAAGCTCGCTTTGAAGGCGAGGAGCGGCCAACTCTCTCTCGACGAGGTGAGGGGCTCGACGTTCACGATAACCAACGTCGGCGCGATAGGGGGCCTCTTCGCGACCCCTATCATCAACTACCCTGAGGTTGCCATACTGGGCCTGCACAAGATCACGAAGCGCCCGGTAGTCAGAGAAGGAAGGATCGAAGTCAGAGACATGACCTATCTCTCTCTGAGCTTCGACCACAGGGTCATAGACGGAGCATACGCGGCTAGGTTCCTGAGCAGGGTGATCGAGACGCTCCAGGACACCAAGAGGCTACTCGCAGAAGTGCTGTAACGCGGCGCCTCTCAGCAAGGTTTAAGCCGGAACAGCTTTCGCAGGCCCAGAGAAAGCCGATGCAGCAGGCTGATGTCACTATAATCGGGAGTGGACCTGGGGGATACGTCTGCGCCATCAGGGCGGCGCAGTTGGGACTCAAGACCGTCATCGTCGAGTCAGACAGGATCGGCGGCGAATGCCTCAACTACGGCTGCATCCCATCGAAGTCTCTCATCACGGTCTCGAAGCTCTACGACAGAGTGAAGGAAGGCGAGAAGTTCGGGCTCAAGGCCTCGAATCTAGAGGTCGACTTCTCTCAGATGCAGAAGTGGAAGTCTGAGGTGGTCACCAAGCTCACATCCGGAGTCGAATCTCTCCTGAAGGGAAACCACGTGACCATACTGCGGGGGGAAGCCGAACTCGTAAGCAGAAACCATGTGTCCGTAGCGATTACAGGGGGCACTGAAGAGATAGAGACGAAGCACGTCGTGATCGCGACCGGAACGAAGTCCATCCAGATCCCCGGTCTCGAGTTCGACGGCGCCTTGGTCATCGGGTCCAAGGAAGCCCTAGAGTTGAACAGCGCACCGAAGCGGTTGCTGATCGTAGGGGGAGGGGCGATTGGGCTCGAATTCGCTTCGATGTACCAGAAGCTCGGGAGCGCGATAACAATCGTCGAGATAATGGACCAGCTCATGCCCGGGAGCGACCCCGAAGTCGTCAGGGTGGTCCAGCGCAAGCTTGAGGGGAGGGGGGGCAAGGTCCACCTGAATTCCAAGGCCGTCGGGGTCTCGAAGGGGGGCGGTTTTGCGAAGGTCGAAGTGGAGACCCCGGAGGGCAGGTCAATTCTGGAAGTCGACAAGGTCCTCGTCAGCATTGGAAGGAAGGCCCGGACCGAAAAGATGAATCTTCAGGGAATCGGGGTCCAGACCGACTCGAAGGGCTTCATCCTCACAAACGAAAGGATGCAGACGAACGTGGAGGGGGTCTACGCCATCGGGGACGTCAGGGGCCCCCCTCTCCTCGCCCACAAGGCCTCGAAGGAAGGGATCGTTGCAGCAGAGTGCATCGCCGGACTCCCGAGCGCTGCTGACTGGACTGTCATTCCCGATGCTGTCTTTTCCGACCCCGAGGTGGCGAGCGTCGGCCTGACAGAAGCGAAAGCACTCGAGCGGGGATACAGCGTAAAGAAGACGAGGTTCCAGTTCGCCGCACTGGGGAGGGCTCTCTCGACAGGCGAGGCCGAAGGGTTCGTCAAGGTCGTCTCGAAGGCTGACGACGGTCTGGTCCTCGGAGTGCAGATTGTCGGCCCAGACGCATCCAACTTGATCAGCGAAGTGGCCCTGGCGATAGAAATGGGAGCTACGGTGGAGGACATCGCCCTGACCATCCACCCTCACCCTACCCTCCCTGAAGCCATCATGGAAGCAGCCGAATCGGCCGCAGGGAAACCTATACACCAGCTCAGATCATGACCGCCACACTCCTCGACCTAGGAAGGGTCGAGTACGGCAGAGCCCTCGGAATCCAAAGGAAGCTGGCCGAACTCAGAGCAGTCGACAAGACCCCGGACGTCCTGATCCTGCTGGAGCATGACAACGTGATCACCCTCGGCAGGAAGACCAGCGTCGAGAACTTCAGGCCTCAGGACGTACCCGTCTTCGAAGTCGAAAGGGGTGGAGACGCGACGTACCACGGACCCGGTCAGCTCGTCGGCTACCCTATAGTGAAGCTCGCTGACCACGATGTCCGAGGGCATGTCCTAACGATTGAGCGGGCGCTGATTTCCGCTGTGAGACGCTTCGGTGTCCGCGGAGAGACAAAGGAGGGGCACCCGGGGGTCTGGGTGGAGGGGCGCAAGCTGGCTTCGATTGGGGTCGCGGTCACGAACTGGGTGACGTATCACGGGTTCGCCCTGAACGTCAACACGGACATGTCATACTTCAACCTCATCAGACCCTGCGGCCTCGACCCGGAGACGATGACCTCCATGCAGAGGCTCCTGGGAAAGCAGCTCGACCTCGGGGAAGTCAAGGGAGCGGTCGCTGAGGAGTACTCTTCGGCCATGGGTGAAACCTTCGACGCGGCGGGGGCTCCCCTGACCCTCAAGCTGGCAAACGTTAAGTAGCGCACGAAGGCGCGGATTTTCAATGCCCAAGAAGTCAGCGCCCAAAGTAACCTATGTGACTCTCGCAGCCGACGAGAGCCTTCATCCGAAGTTCGAGGCCGCATTGAAGCGATTCAAGACTAGACTGGGCGAAAGGCATCCGATGTTCATCGGCGGGAAGAAGGTCTGGTCGGATTCAGGGGAGTTCGAGCACCGCAGCCCGATCGACACTTCTATCGCCGTCGGCAGGTTCCAGGTGGGCACAAGGGAGCACGCGAAGCAAGCGATTGACGCAGCGGTCGCCGGGTTCGAGGTCTGGAGTTCCACTGATTGGAAGCAGCGCGTCAAGGCGCTTGAGGCTGCGGCCAAGGTAATCGACCAGAGGAAGTTCGACATCGCAGCGGCCATCACCTACGAGGTGGGGAAGAACAGGCTCGAGGCGCTCGCCGAATGCTGGGAGGCTGTGGACGCAATCGCCTACTACGCCCGACTCATGAGGGACCAGGACGGGTACTCGGCGAAGATGGGGCCGGGGGGCCCGGGTGAGGACTGCAGGCTGGTCTGCAAGCCGCTCGGGGTCTGGCCGGTGATCTCCCCGTTCAACTTCCCGTTCATGCTCGCAAGCGGGATGGCGCTGGGGGCCCTGATGACTGGGAATTCGATTATCCTGAAGCCGACGAGCGCAGCCCCCCTGACAGGCCTGATGCTCTACGAGGTCTTCCGCGATGGAGGGGTCCCCGAAGGCACAGTCAACTACGTGACTGGGCCGGGAGGTAACTTCGAAGACGAATTCGTTTCAAACCCAGGCGTTGCAGGAATCGCGTTCACTGGATCGAGGGACGTGGGCATGCGCCTTTACAGGAGGTTCCTGACCAGTCAGCCCTACCCGAAGCCGATTCTTCTCGAAATGGGGAGCAAGAACCCGACCATCGTCACGGCAAAGGCAGACATCAGCGAGGCGGTTGAGGGGACTGTCCGGGCGGCATACGGGTACTCTGGTCAGAAGTGCAGCGCGACCTCCAGGGTCTACGTGCAGCGAAACACGAAGTCAAAGTTCCTGGCCGCCTTGAAACAGAGGGTCGACGAGCTCGTGGTTGGGGACCCAAGGGAGAAGGATGTCTTCATGGGGCCAGTCATAGACGAATCTGCAGTTTCCAAGTTCGAGGTCGCAGTCTCAGAAGTGAAAAGGAGCGGAGGCCAGATACTCACAGGCGGTTACGTGGTGAAGAGCGGACCCCTGGCGAGAGGGTACTTCGTCGCACCCACGGTGGTGACCGGGCTTCCCCACGACCACAGGTTCTTCCGAGACGAACTCTTCCTCCCATTCGTAGTCGTGGGCGAGTTCGAGACCGTCGAGGAGGCCATCGAGAAGGCGAACCAGACGGAGTACGGGCTCACTGCAGGGATCTTCTCTGAGGACAAGACTGAAGTCAAGAAGTTCTTCGACGGGATCAAGTTCGGGGTCGCTTACGCGAACAGGAGCGGCGGCTCCACCACAGGAGCGTGGCCAGGCGCCCAGTCATTCACCGGGTGGAACGCCAGCGGCGCAACAGGCAGGGGGATAGGGGGCCCTCACTACCTCCTGAACTTCCTTCGCGACCAGTCCCAGACGACTGTGAAGTAGCTAGACCGGAAGGAAGTACAGCCCGAGGACAACCAGAGCGACCAGCGGCCACCAGACTGGCACCACGTACCGCCCGACCCTGAAGCTCCCCAAGAGGGTGGTCGTCCAGTCTTCGGTCATCACGGGTTTCCCCCGCCAGAAGAAGTACGCGACGTCCTCGACTCCAGCGATCAGGAACACGTTTCCGGCCCAGGCAGTCACCGGAAGGGCGTAGCCCGAGACTACCATCAGCGGGAAGAGCAAGAATGCCTGGTACGGAGAGAACCTCCAGAATACCGGTTTCTCATAGAACCCCTCCGTCTTCCTCGTCCATTCGGCCTCGGCTCTGTTGACGTACCTGTACTCGATTCCTGCGTAGACCACAGCGAAGGCAAGGGACCTGATGAACGAGGCGAACTCGAACAAGTCACTTTAGCGGGACGTAGAGGCTCGAGCGGCTCGCTCCGATTCCGGGGGTCCCGTGGACGACCTTCTTGTTCGTGATGACGTATTCCCCGAGGTACCGGCCTATCATCTCGGGCTTCACCTCGAGCTGGACGAACTCCCTCCCATTGTGGACTCCGATTGTGAGTCCGACCATCGAAGGCAAGACTATCATGTCTCTGGCGTGCGTCTTGATCTGACTGGTGGACCTACCTTCTTTGATCGCCCTCGCGTCCTCCAGTAGCTTTCTCTTCTCCTCGGACACCCCCCTGTTGAGCGACCTCCTCGCCCTTGATGGAAGGAGCTCGAGCAGGGCCTCAGTCGACATCGAGTTCAGCTGCTCGAGAGTGAGCCCCCTGTACCTGAATTCTTTCGGCATCTACTTTATCTCCATACTAGTCCGCGCCAGTCTCTTTCTTCCGGTCTTCCTAGGTGCTATTAACCCTACCTTCCTGCCAGGGGGTGCGTTCCTTGAAGTGCTGGTCGACTTGCCCGGGTGCTGGTGCCTGCCTCCTCCGAACGGGTGGTAGACTACGGCCATGGCGACCCCCCTCATGCGGGGGTAGACCCTTCCGGAAGCCCTCATTGCGTGGTGCCTCGCCCCAGCCGTGAGGAAAGGCTTCTCTGGCCTTCCGCCCCCGGCGATCTCTCCCACCGTTGCTCTGCAGTTCCCGTCGACCAGGATGTTCTTTCCCGAAGGCAGCTTCAACATCGCCTTGCCGGCAGCCTTCGAAAAGAGTACCGCAGACGTCCCCGAAGCCCTGACGAGCTTGCCCCCGTCTCCCGGTCTCAGCTCGACATTGCAGACCCGCGTCCCCTCAGGAAGTTGGGAGAGCGACAGGACGTTCCCTTGCACGGCTGCTGCGCCGGGGCCCATGGACACCACCCCACCCACAGACATACCCGCCACAGCCGGCAGGTAGGTGAAGTGATTACCGTCGTACTGGACCTGGGCCAGTGGAGCACTCCTCCCCCGCTCATCCAGGATTGCAGTTATCTTTGCTCCTCCCTCGGCGCCAGTGCCGATTCTGGGGTACCTGACCGGGGCAATCTTGCCCTTGCTCGGAGCTCTGAACTGGATTCCGGCCTTGCCCCTTCTGCGCTGAAGTATCCTCTTACCCAATCTCTATACCAGCCCCAGTTTCGTCGCCAGGTCCGCAGCTGCGTTTGCCTCCAAGAACCTCACGAACGCCTTCTTCCCTTTTATCGTCCTCGCCGTGTTGACCGCCATCACCTTCGCCTCGTAGAGGGCTTCGACCGCGCTGGCTATCTGTGTCTTGGACACTTTGTCGTCGACAAGGAAGCACAACTTGTTCTCCTTCTCAATCTGCTCGAAGGTCCTTTCAGTCACATATGGCCGCTTCAGTATCTTCTGAGCGTCTTCAAGCCGCAACGGGAATCTCCTCCTTGTTCATGGTCGCCAACGTCCCCAGCGAGGACTCTGTCCAGAGGGTAAGCCTCCCGGGGACGCCTCCGGGCGCGAGCTCGGTGATGCTCAAGCTGTCGACCCTCGAGACTCTCACTCCGGGGACTGCGGACGCGGCCCTGCCGACCCCCCTGTCGTTGGTGACGACTATCAGCGGCCCGACCTTCGTGGTGTACGCTCTCCCCCTGAGCCTGCTCTTCCCTGCGTTCCTGCGTATTCCTTCTCTGACCCTCTTCAGCTCTGCGCCTAGTTCGGCCTTTTCCAGGAACGAGACAAGCTCCGCTGTCTTCTCGACAGTCTCGATGTCGTCAGACACGACGAGCGGAAGCGAGAGCTTCTTCACCCGGTGGCCCCTTGCCAACACAGCATCCAAGTCGGCCGTGTACGCTATCGCAGAGGCCGTGGCCAGGCGTCTCTCCTTTCTGTTCACCCCCAGATGAATCACCTTCTCGGACCTCGGCGGATGGGGCAGGCGCCCCTTCACGACGCTCGCTACCCCTCCTGCCATTCCAGACCTCGAATACCTCTCCCCCTTCACCCTCGGTATCCTCGAGCGGCCGGTGCCAGTCGGCGGGCTGTGGGTCTCCGCACTCGTCCGCTCTCCTGCCATGGGGTCTCTTCCCTTCGGCTGCAAGGCGTGAGAACCTACAAGCCAGAAGACCCTCTCTACCAGGTCGGGCCTGTGTTCGGAGAGGAAAACGTCGGGGACGTCAACCTTCCCAGCTGACTTCCCGTCCATCCCGATCACTTCTGTCTTGACCATAATCATTGCCTCGCCATCACACTTACTTCGACGACCTGCGGGGGCGCCTGCGACTTATGGAAGCCCCGGACGGGGTACCTGACCACGACGAACCTGCTCGCAGGACCCGGGACAGAACCCCTGAGTACTGCGTAGTCTCCGCTCACGTCTCCATAGTGAAGGAAACCACCAGCCGGCGTGATCGCCTTCTCCTTCGCGTTCCCGACCATGAGTATCCTCTTCCCGGTCTCAGTCCTCTGGTGGAATCCCATCTGGCCTGCCCTCGCGACAGTGTACATGACTGCCGCAGGATGCCAAGGGCCTATGACACCGACCGCCCTGACGCTCTTCCTCGACTTGTGCTGCTTCCTCTTGATCCCAAACCTCGTGACCGGTCCTTCGAAGCCCTTGCCCTTGGTGATGCCGAGCACGTCCACGTACATCCCAGCCTTGAAGAAATCTGAGAATCTCACCTTCTTCCCCACCAGGCCTGCAACATATTCAGCCTGACCCTTCACGTCCGCTCCACCGACTCCCACCTCGAGGACTATCGGTTTCTTCTGCGACAGGCCGGCCTCGCTCGGGACGACGGAAACCAAAGCTGTGACTCTCTTGACTCTTTCGAAGGGAGCCTTTGCGAGCGCAGCCTGGGCGTCCGCCGTGATGTCGACAAGGGGGAAATCAGCGCCGGTTTCACGGGCATAGAGGCGGACCCCCTTCACCTCGGCCTCAGGGAGTGAAAGCACGCTCGAGACGTTGAAAAGCGGCTTACCGAAGTTCGGGGTCTTCGCGCGGTCGTCAGTGGTGATAACATGAACCGTTCCTGCCTTGAATGCCGGGAAGCCCAGCATTGTCGGTTTCTCGGCCTGAATCCTGGGCCAATTCCTTATCCTTGGGATGAAGCTCTTGGCACGTCCCCTCGGCCTGTATGCAAGGCTACCTCTACGTGGTGCAGAATGCTTGCGGTGTCCCAATGCGCACTAACCCTTTCCCGAACCCGCTTCTCGTTCAGCCTTTAAGCTTTCTCACAGAGCCAGTGTATTTACGAGGTTCAGACCTGCGTAAATCGCCTCTTCGGTCCTTACTGTCTCAACGTGCTGCTCTGCGAAGAGGTTGACCGCGAAGTCGACCCGATGGCTCAGCTCCTTCCCTACGATGTCGAAGAGCCCCCTGCTGGGCGAGCCGAAAATCATCTTCACCGAGCCAGCCTTGAGGATCGACTCTCTCATCTTGAAGATCTGAGACTGGAGCGTGTTCCCGTACCTAGAAGTCGCTATCTTCAGGGCAAACCTCTGGTCGGCGAGGACATCTTCTATGGTCCCCCCTTCGACCTCATACCCCCAGTATTCGTTGACCTGGTCTCTCCCAGTCACCTCCGCGGTCAGGGGAGTGAGGGATGAAATCCTGACCGTGACCCTCCTGTTGGCCGCAGTCCTTCCCATTAGGCGGGGATTCTTATCGAGGCCGATGTCGACGGTCCCGTCGGGGTTCGTCACCCCCTCCCTGAATTCGCCGACCGTCAGCTTCTCCACAGGGACCTTTGCCTTGTGAGACGGGATCCGGAGCGGCGGAAGTAGCCCTGCGTACTTCAGCGACTCGTCCAGCGAGTATAGCCTCCTCCTGAGGTACTGGGGTGTTTCGAGGTACTCCAGCACCTTCCTGATCAGCGTCGGCTCCCCTCGCCTCTTGTCCTCCCTGAAGACTTGGATGATGTCGACGCCATAAATGGAGCACGCTCTTGCTATGGTCCCCACCTTGACCGTCTTCTCCCGCAGAGAATCGCGCTCTTCAAGCACGGTGTCAGGTAATGCGACAGCTAGTTTCTTCCCCAGGAACGTCAAACGGCGCGCTACGGTTTCTCCGTTAATTCAGTTTTCCGCCGCCTCTTGAACTCGTTTCAACAAGTAGATGAACCAGGGACCAGTCCCCCCAGGCCCATGGGGGAGGGCGGAGTCTCGCGGAATCCTGCGGGAAGGGTGAGCTGGGTCTACTCGGTCTTCCCAGTTGCACTCGCCACGGGTCCGCTCGGGACGCTCGTCCAGCTCTATCTGATCGAACTGAACGGCCCTCACCTCGGGACGCTCTATGCAAGCCTCGCAGTCGCGATATTCAACGGGGTAGGCATCCCAGCCTCAATCTTCTGGGGGTTCACGACGGACCGGCTCCACAAGCGGAGGGTGATCATCGCAGGGAGCTACGCTGCGATGGCCCTCGTCCTCACCTCCTTCTACTTTGACAGGTCAACCGGAGGCACCATCCTGATTTACTCGGTCTTCTCGTTCGTCTCCGCAGCTGCCGCGACCCCGCTCAACCTGCTCATAATGGAGAAGGAGCACAAGAGCAAGTGGGCTGGGGCCTTCGCCAGGCTCTCGATGATGTCCAGCGTGGGCAACGTCTGCGGCCTCCTGCTCAGCACGGTCTGGGTCGAGGTGCTCCCGCTGCTCCTGCTTTCGATACCCTTGAGCCTCCTCTCTCTGACTTCCGCGGCAATAGCTGCTTTGACGATCGGGGAACCCCCTTTTGTCCTTGAACGGGAGACCATGGTAATGAGGAAGCCGAGTTTCTTCAACAGGCTCCTTGCTTCTCCTGTAATCTTCCTCACCGTGCCAAGGCTCTCTGACTTCAGGCGGGTCTTCCGGGGGCTCAGGTCCGGGCTGACCAACTACGTGCCCCTCTTCTACATCTCCACCGTACTATTCTACCTCTCGAGCGGACTCTTCAACACATCGTTCGTTCCAGCGATGTCATCCTTCGGGATTCCTGAGAGCGGGATATTCGCGGTGATACTTGCCGGGATGGTGGTTCAGACCCTCGCGTTTCAATATCTGGGCAAGTTCACAGAATCGAGGTCTCTCGTAGTCGGCTCGGTCCAAGGCCTGCTACTGAGGGGATTCTCATACTCTGCGATTGGAATCGCCGCACTCTTCTTCACCGGTGTGCTCTTCCTGGCGCCCGCGCTCCTGCTCTATCCTCTGGCCGCCGGAGTCGCCTATGCAGCCTACTACACTTCGTCGAACACCATGATGTTCAACACTGTGCAGAAGAAGAACCCCGGGGCTGCCCTCGGCGTCTACAGCGCCGTCGTCGGTTTCGCTGCCACCGCAGGGTCGCTCCTGTCCGGTCCGATATCCGTCTTCTCCGGCTTCTACGTCACTTTTACGATCTCAGGGGTGCTCCTCTACATTGCGGTCTTCGTGGTCTCGCGCCTTCCGCGACTCGACATGCCTGATTCCGGTGCGAGACAATGACGAAGCAACCAGTCTGAAACCAACCAACGAAAGGCACGGAACGATTACTTCGCGATGCTCTGGAGTATGTGGACCGGGGGGGACTCGAACCCCCGACCTCCCCCAGTCTGGATTCCTTTGCCAAGGGGCTGGACGCACATGGCCGTATCCTACCAAACTAGACTACCGGCCCACGGACCGACGTCCGAGCGTCAGGGGATAAAAGATTTCAAGTCAGCTTCATCCTACCAGAATCCTCTGGAACAAGATACGAAGACCACCAATCGTAAGGAACGACCGACACTTCGTAGCCAGCACTAACGAGGCTGGCACTATTACTTTCATTAATGGATTGTCCCAATTCGTTCTGAAAGTCAATTATCATTCCCGGCCTGACTAAACCTCGGTTTGCCAAGAAGATCCAAGCCTCGATGTCACCCGCTCCAGGAGCGGGTCCCGTGAACGCCTCGTTTGCCTTTGGAACCTTACCATCACTGGAGAAATGATCGAAGTAGACGGTCTTGAACGGTGTTTCAAATCCCCTCGATAGGGTCGATCCCGCGACGTAGTCATTATTGGGACTGCGGTTGTTTCCCCACTTGGGCATTTTTGCGTTCAGGTACTTTACGGTGGCCTCCTCAATCCGGAGAGGATGTGTCGTCCCAACTGTGACAGAGTTCCATTTCAAAGAAGCATTGGGAAGCGGCCTACGCTTGAATTCAATCTGCAAGGACGGGTTCAATCCGTTGCGATCCAGCCCGAACTCCGATCCCAGCGCCACCTCCATCCATGCCCTCGTCTGTGTCCGGGCAATCTTGTTGATCATGACGTTAGCTCTGGAAGCCTCATCTAAGGTTGCCTCGATACTTCCATTCTTGAAGTATCCCCCTGGTCCTGTGCCCGGAAACAATACGTTAAGAGCGCGAACAAGACCGATAGTAGTACGATCTGCACCGGCGGATTGGGTTTGTCTCATACCTCGGTTCCGAGCGATCTTCAGACCCCACCACGACCCCGCACGGGCCAACTTCGGCAGAATCTCGAAGAGACGGAACATATACGGCAAAGGGAGAATTGAAGATCTTGTCTGTGGAGGGGACTCCGAAACTATCCTGCCATTGGCGGACTAGACTACCGGCCCGTGTTATCGCGACCCACGGTCTCGTCGCTATAAGCCTTATTTCATATCGGCATTTGTAACGGGCCGCCGTGTCCATCTCCATTGACGACTTCAGCAAGCTCGACCTGAAGGTCGGCCGAATACTCTCGGCAGACGACATCCCTGCCGCACGAAACCCGATGTACAGACTCGCAGTCGATTTCGGGAACGGAAACACCAAACAGTGCGTCGCAGGAATCAAGAACCACTATGCTAAGGAGGCGCTGGTCGGAAAGCTGGTGGTTGCCGTCGTCAACCTGCAGCCGAAGTCTGTGGCCGGTGTGATCTCCGAGTGCATGCTGCTCGCCGCGTATGATGAGAGTAACCTCTCGTTACTGTGTCCAGACAAAGAACTCCCCCTGGGGACCAAAGTCGGCTAGAAGGCCTGAACAAGCTTTTAACCGGCAGAATGTCGCTGCGTGAATCGCGCGGTCGTCGTCTAGCCTGGTCCAGGACATCAAGTCCAATCTAGGACATGTAAGCCTGCCACGCTGGTAAGGGCGGCGCTTCAGTCGCCCCCAGAGACCCGGGTTCAAATCCCGGCGACCGCACAGAAACCTGGTATCAAGCTACATCAAGTTGCGTTCGATTTCATATCGTCTGGTTGGCCAGGTGGGTATCCAGGGCACTCTAAGCTTCAATGAAGCCAATTTTCCTTTGAAGGTCAACGAACCTCGAATCAGAGCGTAGGAAATCGAATATGGGATCCGCTTTGATGTGGCTTACTGTGCTTGTGTGCTGACCGTAGGCCTTGAGAAGCCATTCAATCGTCGTATCAACATCCTTGAGACCTGCGTATGCGATTGCAAGGTTATAGGGAGAAACATACCTACTCGCTGAACTCTGCTCCAACTCTGAGATTATCGCTCTTGCATCATCATTTCTTCCCACGACGCCATAGGCATACGCCAAGAATGATTTCACCAGCAGCCCTCCGTGCGATAACTCAGAGGCCCTCTCCATTGCTTTCACTCCATCCTCGAACATTGATTTCTGGAGGTACGTCTTGCCCAGCTTGACGAAAGCGGGGACAAAATTCGGGTCAAGTTCCAGCATTCTGGTGCATTCCTCGATTGCGGACTCGGAGTTGTTCGCACACCTGTAAATCTCCGCAGCACAATCGTGTATGTCGATTGAGTATGGGTCCAGTTCTTCTGCTCTCTTGATTTCTGTTATTGCCTGCAAGAAGCGACCCCTGAGTGCGAGGTGAACTCCGTATGATTGGCATACAATGGACCAGTTCGGATTCAGCTCAACCGCCCGCCTGAATCCCTTCTCCGCTCCATCCCAATTCCATTGGTAGTCCTGCAGCAGAAGTGCCATGGTAGCATGGGCCTCTGGAAGCCTGTCATCAAGTTCCAGGGCCTTTCTCACCAGTGGTTCGATTTTCAGATATGCTTCCTTCGCATCAAGACAGCCCTCGTCGCACAGGCCGATGTAGCAGTCTGCAAGACCGACGTATGCTGACGCATAATTCGGGTCAATTTCTATCGCTCGCTCGAAGTGCCTGATTGCGCTGCGTAGTTCCTCTTCTGTGCCCTTGCGCCAATGATAGCGCCCCTTGAGGTAAAGGTCGTGCGCGTCAGCATCCCTCGTGGGCGTCTTCTCGATTAGTTGCTTCTCTGCTGCGAGGAGGTTCACCTTCAGAGCTTCCGAAACCTGTTTTGCGATATCGCTCTGAATCGCAAATACGTCCTCGAGGCTCCTCTCGTAAACTTGAGACCAAACGTGCTCGTCGGTCCTGACATCTATGAGCTGGACGGTGATTCTGACCACATTGCCAGCCTTACGTACACTTCCTTCAAGGATTGAACCAGCGTTCAGTTCCTTTCCTATCTCTGGTATGCTCTTGATGGTATTCTTGTACTTCATTGCTGAGGTCCTGGATATCACTCTCAAGCCGCTTATCGTACAGACGGTTGAGATCAGTTCCTCAGTCATTCCATCGGAGAAGTATTCGTCCGACTCCCCTGACATGTTAGTCATTGGAAGGACGGCGACGCGTCGCGTGTCAAACGAGAGGCTACGAGGAACCGTGGCAGCTGGAGAGGCCAGGGACCCATTTTCCCACGGAGTGACGACCACCTTGAAGATTTCCATCGGAAGTTCCACATTCTTGAGTTGGACTTCCCCCAGACTGACTATTGGGTTCTCAAGTTTATTGCGGACAT
Organism: uncultured Nitrosopumilales archaeon; assembly: GCA_964476175.1. GTDB lineage: Archaea > Thermoproteota > Nitrososphaeria > Nitrososphaerales > Gagatemarchaeaceae > DATFYP01. The sequence goes on along the minus strand of CAYYYU010000046.1, from coordinate 4,203 downwards.
CGTGATAGACTTGCTCAGAGAAGCAGATTCCGCCGGGCTCGGCAAGCGGTTCTATGCGCGAGGCGATATTGACTGCGTCGCCTAGGATGTCGTTCTCTGAATGGATGACGTCCCCAGCGTGAATCCCGATTCGAACATGAATCGATTCAGGGGACGTGGAGGCGACGTTCCTATGCCTGATGGCGCTTTGCATTGCGACCGCGCACCTGACTGCTTCGAGGGCACTGGGGAATTCCACGAGGAAGGCGTCACCAATTGTCTTGATTTCTGCCCCTCCATGCTCTGCGAACGCGGCCCTCAACAATCTCCTCTCCTCATTGAGGACTCGCATTGCGAGCGCCTCGTTCTTCTGGGCCAGTGCAGTGTAGCCCACGATGTCAGCGAACATTATCGCAGCCAACCTCCGCTGCTCCAATGACATGCAGAGTACGCGACCCCTTACTGGTTAGGGTGATATACATGTACCGGGAGAATTCTGACTTGAAGGTTGACAAGGAGACGACTGGATCTGCCTCAATGCGGTGCACCTACTTGGGGGCAAAGACATGCCAGGACAATCTCCGGCCATTTTTCTGGTCTGTAGTCCCGGCGACCGGGAGAACCCCTGCCCCGCTTGATGCCCTTTCCTTTGATGCAGCGTACCGTCATTCCTTCACGGGCGATTCGGAAGTGGGGGACTCGTCGTTGGGAGCGGCACACACAGTCCTGTCGTCGCTACTTCCAACTGCCGTCCTTGGATTCCGCCGGGTTTGCAATCCTGTGATGGAACAGTCTGACTAGCAAGTATACTGAGAATACAATACTCGTTATGAAGAAACTCACCGGATAGGGTTCGTAGAAAGCAATGAACAGCCCCAACCAAGTTGCCGCTAGAGCGATGGCCACAGAGATCAGGATGACTCGCGCGGGCCGTCTCGCCAAGTGCTGGGCCGTAGCGGCGGGGGTGACCATCAGTGAGAAGATCAGAAGAACGCCTACGACCTGTACAGCGAACGATGTCGCGACTGCGACCAGGAGCATGAAGACGATGCCGAGAAACAACATGTTCAACCCCTTCGCTTCCGCCACTTCCTCGTCCAAAGACGAAAAGAGAAGAGGCCTGTAGATGATTGATACCACCGCAATGATTGTCAGGCTGGCGGCCAGAGTCAGGAGAACATCGTTGGCGCTAATGCCGAGTATCTCTCCGAACAGAATGGAGTACGCTTCGGTCGCGTACCCGGTGTACAGGCTGATGAAAAGCACGCCCAAGCCGAGCATGAACGCCAGGACAATGCCGATCTGGGTGTCGCGGTGTGCGGCCCTAGAACCAAGCAAGGTCATCGCGATGCCCCCGCCACTGGTGAAAAGGAGAAGACCGAAGATCGGGCTGACGCCGAAGAGCACCGCCCCTGCCGCCCCCGCGAAACCGACGTGGGAAAGGGCGTGAGCGGCGAAGGCCGACCGTCGCAGCACAACGAAGTATCCCACGATGCCTGCGGTGATTGCGACTACGGTCCCGGACTCGAACGCGTGCTGCATGAACTGGAATTGCCACATCTGCAGCAGGTCTGCCAACAGGTTGGGACTGAAATCCACCCTACTCTCCTCCGTGGTGGTGCCCTTCGGTGCCTATGATCGCAACGTTGCCCTTGGAGTCGTGCAGGACTTCGACCCCGACACCGTAAAGTGAGGTGAGAGTTTCTGAGGTCAGGACGTCATCTGGCTTCCCGCTCGCCACTTTGCCGTTTGCGATGTAGATGACCTTGTCAAGATAAGGCAAGAGCGGGTTTATGTTGTGAGCTATCAGCAATGCTGTGACGTTGCGCGACACGACCACTTCGTGGACGAGTTGCAGTAGTTCCTTCTCGCGTCTGATATCAAGGTTGGACAAAGGCTCGTCAAGCAGCAGCACGTCGGGGTTGCTCACCAATGCCTCGGCCAAGAAGATCCTCTGCAGTTCACCCCCCGACAGCTCGGCGAGCGGGCGATGCCCTAGCGATGCCCCTCCGACCGATTCCAGTGCGGCGATGGCTGCCTTGCGATCGTAGTCGGAGAACAGGGTGAACCCCCAGTTCCGTCCGGAGAGTCCCAGTCTCACCAGCTCAAGAGATTCTATGTGCGACTCGTTGTCGATTACGTGCTTCTGAGGCACGTACCCAATCTGATGATTGCCCCGCTTTGGCTCGGCATCGAATATCCTGACTGTGCCGCCAACTGGCCGCTGCGTTCCGAGGAGCAGGCGAAACAGCGTGGTCTTGCCCGCTCCATTGGGACCGATGACAGCCACGAACTCTCCCTGATTGATGGCAAAGTTCGCATTTCTCCAGATTACCCTGTCCCTGTAGCCGGCGGTCAAGTTCTCCGCAGTTATGAGAGTGGGCTCCACCCCGACATGGTCAACACTCGACTGCGCTGTCTTCATCTTTCAATGCCCCAGCGCGTTCGCGTTCAATGCGTTCTGAAGTGAAATCAGTTCGCTGTTCATCCAAGTCTGGAATGCAACGCCTGAAGGCTGAATCGTTTCTGTCACGGCGACGGTCGGGATGTTCTCCTGCGCTGCTAGCGCTTTGATGTTCTGCGTCAAGGGAGTGATGGTCTGTTCGTTGTAGACCAAGACACTCACGCTCTTGTTCTCAAGTTGCTGCTGGAAGAGCGCAACGCTTGAGGCTGGAGGGTCATTGCCCTCAGCGACAGCCTGCATGAATGCGAGGGGCGACACCAGGTTGAGACGCGTAGCGTTTGCAAGATATTCGAAAATGTTCTCTGTGGCCGCCACCTTGGTCCCGCCAAACTGGGCAGCGATTTCGTGGATTCTGGCATTGTATTCTCCAAGGGAGGCATTCAAAGCAGCGTACTGCTGCCTGTAGTAGCCAGCATTTCCTGAATCTATGAAAACGAAGTCCTGGTACACGGCCTTGACTGTATCATTCACGTAGTAGGGACTGTACCAGAAGTGAGGGTTAACTCCAACCTGCAATCCCAGTAGTTGTTGCACGTTCAGAACAATCTGATGCGGGTTATTCTCGGCAGCAATCAGCGAAAGCGCCCATTGATCGTACCCTGCTCCGTTGACAATCACGAGGCTCGCGTTTGCAATTGCTCGGGCAGTTGCGCTGTTGCTCGAATATTCGTGCGGGTCTGCGTTCGGGTCGGTGACTATGCTCACGACGTGGACCTTTGAGCCGCCGAGTTGAGACGCTAGATTACCCCAGAAGTTCTCGGCCGCAACCACCTGCACGACCCCTTCTGAACTCGAATTGGATGTCGAGTCGGAGGCTGGACGGCTCGAGAGGTACAGTGCTGAGTACACCCCTCCAATAGCAACGACAGCAATAATCAGAACGGCGAGGACTGCTCTGGATTGCTCCATCGGGTCTGCATGTGGCTGCGCCTTTATTAAGACACCTACTGATGTTTAGTAATTGCTAACATAATGTATTTAACGGGTTAATAACCACGCAAGAGGCATGCCCGTGGTCAGTCTCTCGCTCCCCGATCGAATGATTAAGGCCATCGACGAAATCCAGGAGTCAGTTGGGTTTTCGGGGAGGTCAGAGCTTGTAAGGGCAGCGATACGGCTCCTGCTGGACGATACGCGACAGAAGAACGCACTTACAGGCGAGACAACGGCCGTGATTGTCGTGGGTCACAGCAAGGAGGACGAAGAGTCTGTGACAAGGCTGAAGCACAAGTTCGAGGACATCGTCAAGACGCACGTGCACTGCAAGGTTTCGCACGAGGATTGCATCGAAGTGTTCGTCCTCGCAGGTCAAGGTAGTCAGATTGCATCGATGACAAAGGAGTTCGAGAAGGAAAGGAAGATACGAAGTGTCAGGCTCCTCACCACCTGACTAGTAGACGCAACATCCCAACGGAATCGCACCCTTTGCAGGCATCCATGTCGCCGGCGAGATAGCTCTAATCCAACTCGACACCACCAATCTCATCTTCATTGCGGCCGGTCTCCTCCCCATCGACGTGATTCTCTTCTTCGTCAGCAGGGCGGTATTCCGCGGAGAGGAGATACTGACAGAGTAGAAGTGAAGTGTAAGGTCAAGCCCGAAAGCCGAGTCTGATAAGTCCCGGATCCTTCGGCTCTACAGGCGTTCGCGGAAATCCTTTTCAAATCATCGAGCGCCTGACTGTTCTAGGACCCGCTCTTGGCGTTCCAACCTGGATCGGAAATAAAGGTCGGTCAGATGAGTACCTACGAGCGCACCT
>CAYYYU010000045.1:0-22092 GCA_964476175.1 uncultured Nitrosopumilales archaeon | reverse complement strand
CCCCCGTCCCGACCGGGAGACCTCCGGGGCCCTTCGTCTTGTCCGCGTAGACCAGCGCCCTCCCTCGGACAACATCGACGTGGATGGCCTCTTCGGGGTGGGACAGGTCGACCTTCCTTCCTGTAGCCTCCACCACAGCCTCCCCCAGACGTCTCTCCAGCTCCATCGAAGCCAATGGGAAGGACTTGTCTGCCCTTCGGGCCTCTATCCTGAAACTCCCCTTCCCGGTGCGCGCTGCTGCCAGGACCTTCCTGAGTATCTCCTCGTAGACGGGCCCGACGACCGACGCCTTGGCGAACCAAGCGACGCCGAACACCTTGGAGAGCGCATCCCCGACTTTTCCGGGGTCGGCGGCAGTCTCAACGAAGAAACGGCTTTCTATCGACGACACGCTCGCTGTCCCGACAGATGAGAGCGCCCCGCTGATGTTTCTGCGGAGGATGCGGACGAACTGGGGTCGGTTCTTCCCTTTCAGGGCGACCTCGGAGTAATGGACGACGTAGAGCGTATCCAAGTCTCAGAGGCACCGACGAAGGGTCTGCACTAAAAGGTTGCCCGGGCAAGACCTGAATCGGCTCTCAGAGCACCTTGGAGATCATGGCCACAAGGAAGATGATGGCGAGGTACGGGCTGGAGAACTTGAATGCCAACCAGGCGTTCTCTTTGGTGGGCGAGATGAAGAGCTTGATGTTCGTAGCCAGCAGCAGGATGTCGAAGACCACGGCGACTGCGAGGTAGACGTACAACCCCAGCCCGAACAGGTACAGGGAGAACAGGAGGCTGACCGGGATCAGGATCAGAGTGTTCGCGACTATGTAACGAGACGCCCTGACGGGGCCCAGGACGGAGGGGAGCATCGGTATCCCCACGGCCGAGTAGTCGTCGCCGCTGATCACTGCCAGACTCCAGAAATGAGTCGGGGTCCAGACGAATACCAGCGCGGCCAAAATCCAGCCTGCGAACGCGTCCGCCGAAGTGACTGCGTACCAGCCGGCGAGAGCCGCGCAGCTTCCGGCGAACCCCCCGAGCACTATGTTCCAGCTGGTCCTAGGCTTGAGCCAGAGCGTGTAGACCGGGACGTAGACGAACGCACCGAAAGCGATGAAGAAGGTCGCCAGGAGGTTGACTGTGAAGAGAGCGAGTAGGACCCCAGAGAACAGTAGCAGGAACCCGACCACTAGCGCGTGGGACGGGGGGACAATCTTCAGCGAAGGGAGCGGCCTGTTCCTCGTCCGCTTCATCTGGGCGTCGATGCCCATCTCAAGGTAGCTGTTGAGGGCCAGGGCCCCTGCGGAGGCCACGCCCCCTCCGACGAGGACTCCGAGGAGGACTGTCAGGGGCGGGACCCCCTTCTCGGCCGCGACTGCCGAGCCAAGGGCCACCATGACCAGCAGCGGGATTATCTTCGGCTTCACCAAAGCTACGTAGTCTCTGAAGCTCAATCAGGAAGGCACCGACGGACTCGAAGGCGGCCAATCCGGCACGTATATTGGGTTTGCCCCAGGAGGGCGGAAATACTTAAGATATCTGCGGGGGCCGCTCGCCCGTCCCGCGGTAGCTCAGCCTGGTAGATCCGTCTGGAACCAAGAGCTTCCGGCTGTAGTGGTCGGCCATCGGCTGACTCGTCAGCCTACTCAGGCAACAGTGACCGGAGTGTCGCAGGCTCAAAGGCGCCCTAGGGCGCTAAGTCTCCTGCCCGCGGGATTCCCACCTTAGCCTCATCTGTTGATTCTGACCCATTTTCTGCCTTCTTTTCGGTAGCGCGACGTGAACCAAGCGTATCTTTCTCCATACGGCATATCTATCAATGCAACCAAATCATCAAGCTTTCCGGCTTTGGTTGCGTTTTGGAAGCCAACCAATTCGTGGAACCTTCTAACTGCGTCCTTCCTCCAGATTACGAGGTGATACACATCATGTCGCCTCGCCCACGTTCCACCTCGAATAGTCATGAGCTGCCCCTTCTCGTTTGTCTTGCGCAGGTTACCCCTTATGCCGAGACTATCCAATAGTTCTCTGACTAGGCCCAAGTATCCAATCTTCGTATTCGCGACGCCCACAAAGACGGCGCCCGTGCTCTTTGATCGAACGTTCACACCGCAACTGGCATATCCCTCGGCATCGAAGAAACCCCTAAGGAAATCGCGCTTGAATCTAACCACGCATGCCCTTAATTCTTCGAGTGAACTTTCGAGGTAGTCACTCAAAACCACTGAGTCGTAATCAACCACGTAGAAGGGGCCATCCATGCCAATGTGCTTTGGCTGTCTACGCAGAAGCCCAGCGACGAGCCCATTGATGTACTCCATCTGTGCCTTGTCAGCCAATTTGAATCGCACCTTCTTCTGTTCTCCTGCGCTCCTTCCGTCTCCCAGATAGAAGCCGATGAGATACGAGAGGTCCGGGCTGGGTGAGAGGTCTGGATTGTAGCTGTTCACTCGCTCGGGCTTTGTAACCTTAACCCATGAGATGACCGCGCCTTTTCCGACCCTCAAGATGCCTCCGATTTTCGCATAGGAATAGCCGAGCTTCCTCAGCCTCAGGGTTCTTTCGTATAGGCCGAGCCTTTCTTCGAGTGTCCCGTAACCATCCCTGTGTTTCTTCAACTGCTCTCAAAGATTGTCAGTCTGCTTAGCTCCCAACGGGACCCCCGGAGAGGCCTTCTACCTGTTTAAAGGCAAGTTCTGATGGGGGTGCCTGCAATGAAACTCTGGGTCCCCCTCGTGCTGGGCGGAGTCATCCTGGGGGCGTACGCCTTCTTCTATGAGCTCACAGGCATTGAGGCGCAGGGTGCGGCTGCGATGGGATTCGCAAACGCTGCCGGCCTGGCCCTGGTCTTCTTCGGGATAATAGCGGCCGGGCTGATCCTGAGAAGGGCGTCCCCTCCCCAATGACTACTTGTCGTAGAGGTGGCACGAAACGAAGTGCCCTGGTTCACGTTCGACTAGCTTCGGTTCGGCCACTTTGCATCTCTCGAATACGAACGGGCAGCGGGGATTGAACCTGCAGGCCTGTGGCGGGTTTATGGCGCTGGGTATCTCTCCCTGGATGACCAAGCGCTTCTTGCTCGCCTCGGGGTCGGGGATGGGGACCGAGGAGAAGAGCGCCTTCGTGTAGGGATGCATCGGGTTCCGGAACACCTGCTCCCTCTTAGCATACTCCACGATCTGCCCCAGGTACATTATGGCTACGTGGTCGGCGAAGTACTTCGCTATGGCCAGGTCGTGGGTGATAATGAGCAGCGTCAAGTTCATCTCTTTCTTGAGGTCGAGAAGGAGCTTCAGGATTTGGGCCCTTATTGAAACGTCCAGCATGGCTACAGGCTCGTCTGCCACTACAAACTTGGGTCCCAGGATCAGGGCCCGGGCAATCACAACCCTCTGCCTCTGCCCTCCGCTCAGTTCGTGGGGGAACCTGGAGTAGAATTCGTCGGGAGGGTCGAAGCCCACGCGGCGCATCATCTTGAGGACTCTCTCCCTCTGTTCGGTTTTGTCCCCCATCTTGTGGAACTTCAACGGTTCCCCTACGGCGTCCCCGATTCTGATTCTGGGGTTGAGGGCAGCCACGGGGTCCTGATAGACCATCTGTGAAGAGCGCTTGAACCCCTTCAGTTCCTGACCTCTTAGTTCAGAGATGGCCCGTCCTTCGAAGAAGACCTTCCCCGAAGTGGGAATGTACACACGGAGGCTGAGCTTGCCCAAAGTAGTCTTTCCACTCCCGCTCTCACCGACGAGCACGAAGACCTCCCCCTCCTGAATGCTGAGGGAGACACCATCCACGGCTCTGACGTACTTCGTCTTCCCACCCACTAATCCTTCGATGAAGCTTCGCTTCACCGGAAAGTGTTTCTTGACGTCCTGAAGCGATAGCAGGGCGTCCGTCATGATTTCCCTCCGTCGTACAGGTGGCATGCCACCTGGTGACTTGGCTCGACTTCGCGGAGCTTCGGCGACACCTTCGTGCATCGGTCGAAGACGTAGGGGCACCTCGCCGCGAATTTGCACCCTAAGATGGGCGAGGAAAGGTCAGGGGGAGAGCCGGGAATCCACTCCAACGAAGTCGACTCTGAAGCGATGTTCGGGACGAGCTTCAGTAGTAGCTGGGTGTATGGGAACAGCGGCTTCTTGAAAATCGTCTTCGTGTCTGCGAGCTCGAAGATTTCTCCTCCGTACATGATTGCTATCCTGTCCGCTACCTCGGCCACTATCCCCAGGTTGTGAGTAATCAGGATCATAGACAGCTTGAGGGAACCCTTGAGCTGGTGCAGCAGATCGAGAATCTGGGCCTCGATTACCACGTCTAGGGCGGTAGTGGGCTCGTCGGCTACCAGAAGCTTCGGGTCCAGGGCAAGGCCCAGGCCGATCATGATTCTCTGCTTCATGCCCCCGCTGAGCTGGTGAGGATAGTCTGCCAGTCTTTCGGACGACATGCCGAGCTGACTCAGGATCTTGCCCGCCCTCCCGAGGGCCTCGTCTTCAGAGACCTCCGGGCTGTGCGCCCTGATGGCCTCGACGAAGTGGTCCCTAATTCTCTTGACAGGGTTGAGAGAAGTCATGGGATCCTGGAAGATCATTGCGACCATCTTGCCTCTCACGCGCCTCAACTGCTCTTTGTTGAGGGACAGGATGTCCTCCCCGCCGAGCAGTATCTTACCGTGAGTGACCTTTCCCTGAGGAGGCATCAGGTTCAAGAGGGCGAGACCGAGTGTGGATTTCCCACAGCCTGACTCGCCTACGATGCCGAGCGTTTCTTGTTCCTTCAGGTCGAAGCTTACCCCTTGGACTGCCTTCAGCTCCCCCTTGAACGTGGTGTAGCTGACGTCAAGCTCCCTGACCTCTAGAAGTGTCATTTACCTCTTGCCCAACCTCGGACTGAAGACCTCGCTGAGCCCCTCCCCTATGAAAGTGAACCCCCCTGCGAGAAGGACGACCATCAGGCCAGGGAACAATACCGTCCACCAGGCTCCTGCCAGGAGGGACTGGTACCCGTAGTAGATGTCGAAACCCCAGTCTGGCACGGCGACATTCACGCCGAGACCAAGGTATGTGAGACCAGCCTCGGTGATGACCGAGTCGGCGACGTTAATGGATGCTATCACAGCGATGGAAGGCAGCACATTGGGGAGAATCTGCCTGAATAGCACGTTCAGAGTGCCTCCCCCTTCCACCTTGACTGCCTCGACGAATGGAAGCTCTTTCGTAGTCAAGACCTGGCTCCGAACGACTCTGAAGTAAGTCGGAATATACACGACAGCAATAGCTATGGCGAGATTGACCACCCCACGCCCGAGTACCGCGGCTATTGCTATCGCAAGGACGAGCCCCGGGAAAGCGTAGAGAGAATCCATCAGGAGGGAGAGACTGCTGTCGAATATTCTCCGAGAGTAGCCTGCGAGCAGACCGAGTGGTACACCAACCAAGAAGCAGATGGCCACGGAGAGGGCAGCGACCTCCATCATTGTAGGGCCTCCGGTTATCATCCTGCTTAGGATGTCCTGTCCGAGGCGGTTGGTGCCCATGGGGAATCTCCATGAAGGAGGGGAGTTGGGAGGACCAACGCTCAGTTGAGTTGGGTCATGGGGGGCGATAACGGGCGCAAGGATTGTCATCGCCAGCAAGACAGCCACCACTGAGATTCCGACGATGACCATCTTGCCGCCTGCCCCGAATCGGGGGAGGGCGAAGAAGAAGTTAATCGCGGGTCTCAGTTGCGACTTGGATTCTTTCTTCAACCAATCACCTCAGTATCTTATCCTCGGGTCGAGGTATGCGTACAGCACGTCGACGACCAGGCTCACTATTGCGACCAGTATCCCGAAGAAGACGACGGCACCCTGGATGGCGATGTAGTCGCGGTCGGTGATGGCTGTGACGATGTAGGTCCCTATCCCGTTCCATGCGAACGTTGTCTCGGTGAGTATGGCGCCCCCTAGAAGGCCGGCGAACTCCAGCCCCATGATTGTAAGGACAGGGAGCAAGCCGTTCCTCAGTCCGTAGCCATAGAGGACGGTCCTTTCTCTGAGTCCCCTCGCCTTGGCCGCGGTGACATACTCTTGACTGAGAGCTTCGAGCATGTTGCTCCGGGTGATTCTCAGGAAAACGGCAGAAATGTAGAGTCCAAGGGCAAGAGAAGGAAGGACCAGATGCCGTACGGCGTCGACGAAATCGCCGAAGTTCCCGGCCAGCAGGGAATCGACAGTGTACAGCCCGGTCTGGAAGTGTACCCCGAAAACTGTCGTCCCGGTCGGAATGATGGTGGCTATCCTGCCTCCTGAGGGGAGGATGTGAAGGCCTATGGCGAACACCGCGATGAAAATCAAACCCAAGAAGAAGACAGGAATCGAATAGACCACAGCCCCGAAGGTTCTGATTACTGTGTCTTCGAAGGAACCGTACCGCCTGGACGACCTAACGCCCAGAACGACCCCCACTACGACAGCCACGAACATGGAGCAGATTGACAGCTCCAGTGTGGCTGGGAAGGCCGAGAGGACCTGAGCAGCGACGGGTTGCTCGTTCGAGAAAGCTATACCCAAGTTCCCATGGAAGAGGCCGATCACGTAGTTGAAGTACTGAACGTAGATAGGGACGTCGAGACCGAGCGAATGCCTGACCTGAGCCAGGGCAGCAGGGTTTACCGTCTTGCCGAAGTGCAGCAGGGCAGGGTCGCCGGGGAGGACTCTGACAATGAGAAAGACAATCGACACAAGTAGCAGTATCATCGGAATTGTGAGCAGAGCACGTGTGATAATGTAGCTCTTCAGGCTCAACTAAAATCGGGGGGAGGGAAGTGCTTGTTTAAGCCTTCCCAATCCTATGATGTTGACTCGTAGATTGTGTAGAGTCGGAAGATCAGGGTGACGTCTAGGTTGATGCCGCCGACAGTCGTCTTTGCAACCGCGCCGCAGCAGTTGGAACCGCCTTGGTACAGCGGGATGATTGGGACATCAGTTGCCTGGAGTGTCTGGACTTGGCCGTAGAGTGTGCCAGCCTGCGACAGCGAGGCTCCTAGAGCCTGGTTAAGCAGGTTGTCCATTGTCGTGCTGTTGTAACCATCATTCAGCCACGAAGCCGCAGATGATTGGAAGAATGGATAGGTGTAGTCGTAGGGGTCGATGAAGTCAGGGTACCAGCCCATGATGAACAGACCCATGTTGCCGGCACGCCTGTTGGAACCCATGGTCGGCCAATCTACTCCGTTGAGGTTAACGGTGATCACGCCACTGGCTTCCAGGTCCTTCTTCAGGACCTGAGCCTGGTCTGCACTCTGCGGGTAGTGTCCTGTCGTTTCGTACCACAGGTCTACCGTGAGCTTGTTGTTGGCGTTGTAGCCCGACTTGGCCAAGTCTGCCCTCACTGCGTTGTAGTCGGGACCTGCTCCGTAGGCTGTCTTGAACGAGTCGATGTGAGAGAACATGCCTACCGGGACCTGCGAGTACAAGGGGGTGGCAGTTCCAGCGAAGACGGTGTTGATGAAGTCGGTTCTGTTGATTGCAGCCGCTAGGGCCTGTCTTACGTTGATGTCGTTGTAGGGCGCCTTGTTCTCGTTGATGACAAGGTACTGAATGAAGGCTCCAGGGCTTGAGTAGACCTTTAGCCCCGAGGTCGTCTGGAGACTCTGGATGTCGGTGGTGGTGAACTGCCTGTAGGCGATGTCGACATCGCCCGACCTGATGGCCGCAGCGAGTGAAGTGGAGTCAGGGTAGAACTTGATTATGATGGTTTGGGTCTTTGGATAAGTGGGGTAGTTCCAGTAGTTGGGATTGGCCGTCAGAGTCATCTCGGTGTCTTTGGTCCCCGACCTCGTCCATTCGGTCAGGGTGTAGGGGCCGAGACCGTTCGGATTGCTTGCAGCCGGGTTCCCCGAAGTGAAGTTGATCGTCCCGGTCATAGTGCCGGGGTAAGGATGCGCGGGCATCGGGGCTTTGTGCGGGTTGACTATGTACGACGCAGCGAATGTCATGAGGCTGAGGAACGCCGAAAACGGCGCCTTCAGGTGGAAGACGACAGCCGTGGCGTTGGGAGTTGTGATATGATCGATGATGCTACTATAACCGATTCCTACCACCGCCCCCTCCGGGTTGGCTAGGGCCATGCCTCTGTTGAAGCTGTAGGCTACGTCCGTTGAGTTGAACGGAGTCCCATCGTCGTACTTCAGCCCTGAGCGCAGAATGAAGGTGTAAGTCAACCCGTCGCTACTGACCTGCCACTTTGTTGCCAGAGCTGGCTGCAACGCCGAAGGACTCGTATCCGTAGTCCCAGGCGCGAAGTCGACTAGCGGAGCGCCGAGGTTGTTAATCATGTTGTCGCCGAAGTAGTCGTAGGCGTCGGCCGGATCGATGGTCGTCTGGACTGCGTCAGTGGTGCCAAGAACAATCGTGCTCTTGTTAGCGCCACTCGTCGTCGTCGAGGTCCCAGGAATAGCGTAGTAGTAGACAAGGATTCCAGCGAGGATGATTATTACGAGGATAATCACGACTTGAGTTGTTGAGATTGCACGTGAGATTCCAGATCGTCTGGAAACGAACATTTTCCTCTTCGCGTGCTCAGCCGCGTTTCAGATTATAAAAGGTTAGGGGGACCCGGTTCTTTGAAGAAACGCTTAAGTGTCGTTTGGGACCCCGAAGTGAAGTCTCTTGGACTCAGGGTTCCTCGGGCTTTCCTTGGTCTTCATCATCATCGGGGTGGCAGGGATAGGTCTCTTCTACGGGCCGATGAACTCGGCAGGGGACTCCTGCTATTGCCTCATTCCGAGCCCGGAGCCCGGCGCGGCTCAGGGGACGGCAAGCATCTTCCTGGTCCTCGGCATCATTTTCTTGCCGATAGGCATCATGAAAGGAGGGTTTCCGAGTTTCCGGAGGGTCCCTGTCGGCATGCCGCAGCCTTCGGGTGCCGTGGGTCCTGCCCTGCCTCCTGGGCCGATCTCCAGCGGTCGCCTGTTCGGTTTGGGAATCTTGCTGTTGGTCGTCGGAGTGGACGCCCTCCTCGTTCCCGGGCTGCTGGTATTGAAGAGCAGCCTGCTCACAGGTGCAGGCGGAGTGGTTGCGGTCCTGGGAGCACTGGCGCTGTACATCGGCTCGAAGAAGAGGCCGGGCTGACTACGGGAAATCGTTTTAACAAGACCGGCGAGGGGTGGACCGAGAATTGAGCACAAGAACCAAGAGAGCGGCGAAACCAGCAGGCAAGAAGGCAGAGATACCTGCCGAGCCGACAAGGCCGAAGATCGTCAGACCCTCCGGGCGCGTCCCTCACGCAGTCGTGAGCTCCAGGCACGAGCAGGGGATGGTCGAGAGGGCAGGCAGAGGGTTTTCCATAGGAGAGCTGGCGGGGGCAGGGCTGTCGCCGTTCCTTGCACGGAAGTTCGGGGCGCAGACCGACCCGAACAGGAGAAGCATCCTTGAGGCCAACGTGGCGGCGCTGAAAGCATGGTACTCTCCTCCTCCGAAGCCGACTGTGGCTGAGGGCAGGCCAAAGACGAAGGCGAAACCCCCGGCCAAGAAGGCCAAGAAGAAGGCCGAAGAGTAGGCCGCTTCATCAACGAACCTCCAAGCGGAGACCCACACCGTTTACGGGTGGGAGGAGCGAGGTGTGGTGCTTAAGTGGTATCTCGCCGTTACATAGTGTCGATTGGGAGAATGCAGCGAGCCATCCTTCTTCAGACTGAAGCTACATCCGCCAAGCAGAAGATCCTCTCTACTTTCGAACAAGCTGCTACTGCCGAAGCCAACCGCTTCCTCTCCGAGCGGGTGAAATATCGGAGATTCAACGACTTCTGGCATGGTGTTGGTTCCCAGTCCAAGAGGCTCACTAGGTTCAACAGTCAGGTTGTCTGCGACCTTGCCAGGGGCGCTTGGAGGAAGCAGAAAGAATGTACCAGTGTTGATGGCGTCACCGTGAAGTTCAACGTCCCCCGCAACTGCAAGACGTTCAGGACCAAGGGTTTCACTTTTGTGGAACTGGGTTTGTATCCGAAGAAGAGAATCGCAGTCCCTGTCAGGAAGAACCGGAACTGGGACAGGTTCAGCGGTCTGCTCGGTAGCGGATGGATTTGCAAGACCTATGGCCTGACCCCGAGCCTTGAAATCGTTGCCTTTCTGTCGAAGGAAGGGTCTCAACCCATTCGAAGAAGGAACGTCCTCGGCGTCGATGTCAACAGCAAGTGCTTCGCTCTGACCATCCTTTCTCCTGAAGGGACAGTCCTCAGACAGATGTATCTCGGGCGGGACATCTGGGAGAGACGCAGGCGCATCTTTGATCGCAAAAGCGGTCTTCGTTCCCTCGCTGACAAAGGCAGCCGTTCTGCAAAGAGGAAACTTGAACATACCCGCCACGACGAGCGCAACTTCGTGAAGAATAGGATCGGAGAGGTAGTGAAGGACATCATCAATCTTGCTCTCAAGTATGACGCCGATATCGCCATCGAGAACCTGAAGAGGTTCAGCCCAAAGGGAAAGAAGTTCAACAGACAGGTGATGAGGATTCCGTTCTATGCTTTCCGAAGGGGCCTTGAAGCTAGGTGCTTCGACAAAGGTATCACGCTGAACACCGTAGACGCCTACCACACGTCCAAATGGTGTTCTCACTGCGGTGCAGTGGGCAAAGGACACAGCGGAAGCGTCTACACACTGTTCAGATGTAGGAAGTGCGGCCAAGTCGTCAATGCTGACCGGAAGGCCAGTCTTGCGATAGCTGCCAAATCCCTGCTGGAGCGAAAGCATTCTCCCAACCAGATGACTGCATTCAGCCTTTCCAGTAGGAGAGTCCCCGTAAGCGGGCTCATGCGTCGTCCACATGAAACTGGTGGTCAGCCGGCAGTGCCTCCCTCCACCAGTGGAGGAAAGCCCACTGGCTTCAGCCGTGGGTAGCTTACCCGAGTTCCCTGGACATCACGAACAGGTACTGCTGGGCATAGCCTGCGTACCTCCCGAAATAGCTTCTCGCGGCCGAAGACACCCTGTCGTAGTCTCCCCTGCCAAGCTTCGCGCCGCTTGCCCGAGAGAGCCTGCGCTTGAGCCCCGGCGCCAGGAGCTTCGGATACGAATCGGCGAGGACTCGCGCTATCCAGACGTCGATCGGGAAGGCCTCGTCGAACCCGCAGGAGTAGAGAAGGACGCAGTCAGCGACCTTGGGCCCGACCCCAAGGAGAATCTTCTCTCCGAGGAGCTCCTTCAGGAGGGTCTTGCGCGCCTGATCATAGCCCATCAGCGAGAGCTCCCCCGAATCGATCCTGTGTCTCGTCACCGAGTCTGCGACCCGCTTGAGATAGGGAGCTCTGTAGCCGAGCCCGCAGTCTCTCAGCTCCTCGACCGGGGCATCCGCGAGGGTCTCCGGCCCTGGGAACCTGAAGTACTCTGCGCCCTCGAACTCCAGCGGGTCGCCGAACCGAGCGCAGACCGAGGAGACCATCTTCCTTATTCGAGGGATGTTGGAATTGGTCGCTAGGACGAAGGACGCGAGGCACTCCCAGAAATCCTGCGCTATCAGGCGCATGCCATAGAACTTCTGCACAGCCTGCTTCATAGTCTCGTCCTTCATCACCGACACGAGCACCGTTTGCAGGTCGTCGTCGAGCCTGAAGTAGGAGCCGACGAAGGCGCTGTCTAGGAAGTCGGAGCTGGAGTGGCACCGGAGGGAGTCCCCTTCCTGCCTGACCTTCAGCACTCCACCCGAGACGATTCCGTACCACCACTGCCCCTTCCTCCCCCAGCGGAAGACCTGCCCGCTCTCCAGGGTGTACTCCAAGCTGAAGGGGGAGTTCAGGCCGAGGGTGTATTCCATTAGTCTGGCCGCAAGGGCTGCGCACTGCCTAATGGCTCTTTTCTCGGGGGGATGTTTCATATAGAGTGGCCTCCGCCGAGGGGGCGATGGGTATGGGATACGAGGCGCGGACGAGAAGGTCCGCGAGGCTCTATGAAAGGGCCAAGCGGGTCTTCGCCGGCGGAGTCAACCACAACGCCCGGTACTACGAGCCGTATCCCCTCTTCGTGAAGAAGGCGAAGGGGCAACACATCTGGGACGAGGACGGAAACAGGTACGTCGACTATTGGATGGGGCACACGGCGCTGATACTGGGCCACTCCCCCGCGATCGTGACCAGGGCTCTGAGGGAGCAGCTCCCGGACGGGACGCACTTTGGAACGAGCAGCAGGCTTTCACTTGAGCTGGGGGAGGAGGTCCAGCGGAGTGTCCGCTGCGCGGAGATGATGAGGTTCTGCAACACCGGGGCGGAGGCTACAATGTACTTGGTCAGGCTCGCGAGAGCCTACACCAAGAAGCGTACCGTGATCAAGATGGCCGGGGGATGGCACGGGTACAACACGGAGCTGAACATGGGGGTCCACGCCCCATTCGACAGGACAGAGAGCGAAGGGATACTCCCTGAAGAACAGGCGTTCGTGAGAAACGCGAGGTTCAACGACCTCGACTCCGCTCGTCTTGCAGTGAAAGAAGCGAGGGGGGACGTGGCCACCATCTTCCTCGAGCCGGTCCTGGGAGCAGGGGGGTGCATACCAGCGGACCGAGAGTATCTCAAGGGGCTGAGGGAACTTACCGAAGCGAACGGAATCCTGCTCGCGTTTGACGAGATAATCACTGGTTACCGGGTCGCGTTCGGCGGGGCCCAGGAGCTCTACGGAGTGATACCAGACCTGGCCACCTTCGGCAAGGTGGCGGGAGGAGGGCTTCCCCTCGGCCTTGTCTGCGGTCGGAAGGAGATTCTGGCTCTGGCCGACCCTTCAAAGAAGGATGGGTTCGTTTCCATAGGAGGAGGCACCTTTTCGGAGAACCCGCTCACTATGACAGCCGGGCTGGCCACGATCCGGTACCTGAGGAAGAACGCAGGCCGCATTTACCCAGGGCTCAATCGGATGGGGGAGCGCCTTCGAACCGGAGTCGACCAGGCCCTCTCGGAGGCCGGGTTTGCGGCCCACACCACAGGAATCGGATCACTCTTCTTGACCCACTTCGGCGTCCGACCTCGAAGTGCTGAGGATGCAGGTACAGGAGACAGGAGGACCATGCGCGAGTACGCGCTACACCTGATATCAAGTGGTATCCTCACCTTACCTGGTCATCCGGGAGCGATTTCCGCTGCACATACAGAGCGGGACGTGAAAGACCTCGTCAAGCAGAGCGGCAGGTTCGGCGTGGTTCTCGGAGAAATCAGAAGATAGAGACGAGAAGGCAATCGGACTGACAGTTTCGGCCAACTCCTGCCCAAATCAGTCGCAATCTGTTGACTGCTAATATCAAAGATGCCAACCTGGGGCATCAGTGACCGAATCCAACCCGAGACCGCCGCCCGAAAAGTCCCGTGGCGCAATGATCCGAACCAAGCCGGCCATTGAACCCTCAGTAGGAGACGGTAGAACAGTGAGTCGGCCTGTGCCGCTTTCCGAACCAGAGCAACGCGTTGTCCAGATCCTGGGATGCAGGCGCAGGCTGTACCTTTCTAGCCTGTCAGAAGCCCAACGACGTACAGTAATCGACGCGATAGGTTCGCTCCATAATTCAGATGGACTTTCGATACTCGAGATTGCCAAACGAATGGGAAAATCTCAACCGTTCCTCTGGAACCTTTGCAAGCACCTGGAGATCCCGATGCGACCGGTGGCCACAGCGAATCGAGTTTCAGCCGCGTTCAGATCTAAACACGCCAAGACTCCGTTCCGGGGGAGCGAGAACGAGAGGTTGTACCTCATGGGTTTCGCACATGGAGACCTCGACGTGCGAAGGGTGAGCGAGCTGGCAATAATGGCCTCTTCAACTTCTACTCATCCTTCCTTCGTTTCGTTGTTCGAAATCTTGTTTCGGATGTATGGGCCTGTTTACAGGTACCCGGTATTCGATAAAACGAGGGGATATAGTTGGAAGGTGGCAGCAAGATTCGACAACAGCTTCGCTTTCATGCTTCCCCATGAGAGGCGCGACTTTCCCGATTCAAGAAATCCTTCGCTCTTCTTTGCCTGGCTGGCAGGTATTGTCGACTCCGATGGGTCGATTGGAATCATCCATGCCGGAAAATACGTCCGCATGAACTTGGAGATTTCAAACCAAGATTTGGTTCTCCTTGAACATATCAAGAGAGAACTGCTTCGGCTCGGGTACTTCCCGACCGGTCCCTACAAACGCCATTCGAAGGGATTCGAGACCGCAGGTTGGAATATCAGGTACAATCAAGACATGTGTTATCTGGCAATCCAGCGAGCCGGTGAAGTCAGAGAAATCCTCAATCTCTTGCCTTTGAAACACGAAGAGAAATGCAAGCGGAAGAAGTTTGTGTTGCGACTTCGGGTACCGGGTGTGTGGGATACCGAGGGACCCGGCATTGAAATTCTCAGAAGGGACACCGCGAGGACCGTTGAGGAGTACGTCCGTGTGGCAAAGGAATCTTATGAAAACCGAAGGATGGGAAAGGCTAGTGTGCCGCCTTCCCCAATCTTGCATCCGCTTCCGACCAATTGACCACATTCCACCACGCATCGACGTATTTTGCCTTGTCGTTCAAGTATTGGGCGTAAAATGCATGTTCCCACAAATCTGAGCACAAAATGACGCTCGATTGAGCAATGTGGTTCAGATTGTGCTTTTCTATCTGTGAGATTATGAGCTGGTCACTTGCTGGTTCGTAGATCAGCATAGCCCAGCCGCTTCCTTCGACTGTCTTCGAAGCGTCGCTGAACTGAGCCTTGAACTTATCGAAGCTCCCGAAGTCTTGGTTAATCCTGTCGGCGATTTTTCCCCCTGGAGTCCCCCCACCCTTTCCGGGCGGAGCCATGTTGGGCCAGAAGAGAGTATGGAGAATGTGTCCGTCTGCATTGAAGCTGTAATCTCTGAGTACCCCTCTTATGTCGACTTGCCCTTCGCCTTTTCTTGCCTTGTCGAGTTTTTCGAGGGCTGCATTCGCGCCAGTGACGTAGGCCTGGTGATGTTTGTCATGATGAAGCGTCATTATCTGCTGGGAGATGAATGGTTCCAAAGCATTGTATGCGTATGGTAATGGTGGTAGCGTGTATGTCTTAGCCATTACCACTCGCGATTGCTCTCTTGCTAAAAATGTTGCTCTTTGGGGCGACGACTCACGAAGATCGTATGGCCTTCAGCACCGCTTCCTGAACGCTGATGCATGGCAGACCGAACCGCCTGCAGTACCGGGCCAGGTCCTTGTCGACCGTGATGAGGGTTACCGCCCCCTTGTGCGTCAGCATGTATTCGAAGATCTCGTCATCGTCTATGCTCTTGCTCGAATCTTCGTTGCCGCGCAGCGCCTTCTGCACAGTGTCGCATTCGATCCCGTTCGCGGAAAGCTCCTTCGCCAGGCCGCTCAGCATCTGGTCGACGATGTATCTCATTGCCGACTGCCCCGCTAGACAGTGATCGAAGGCTTTGACTTCTTGGCCTTTTCCCAGTCGGCGAGGAAGCGTTTCAACCCCGAATCTGTCAGGGGGTGCTGCCACATCTTCTCCATCACCTCCGGAGGCATGGTGGCGATGTCGGCTCCGATCTTGGCTGCCTCCAGGACGTGCTGTGGGTGCCTTATGCTCCCGACTAGGACCTGAGCTTTCATCTTGTAGTTGTCCCTGATCTTCACGAGGTCCTCCACCACCTCCATCCCCCTTTGCCCCACGTCGTCGAGCCGTCCGATGAAAGGGCTGATGTACGAAGCCCCAGCCTTAGCCGCAAGGAGCCCCTGGTTCGCGGAGAAGACAAGGGTCATGTTGACCGGTATCCCAATGGAGCTGACTGTCTTCGTGGCCCTGAGGCCTTCCGGGATGACAGGGATCTTGACTACCACGTTCGAAGCCAGCGAGTGGAGGTGCTTGGCCTCCTTCACCATGCCGTCGTGGTCGGTGCTGACCACCTCGGCGCTGACTGGCCCCTTCACCTCTTTGCAGATGGCTATGACAATGTCCTCAAACTCCCCCGGCTCCTTAGCGACGAGGGTGGGGTTGGTGGTGACGCCATCGACCAATCCCATCTGGTTGAGCCGGGAAATCTGTCCGAGGTTGGCCGTGTCGAGGTAGAACTTCAATCCGTTTCTGAAGCGTCCGTTTTCTGTATTAAAGCCTAGCGGGTTTATAGCCGCACAGACATGGGTAGATATGCGTCAGCGTACCTATCATATCCATACGTAGTCTGAGGACGCACGGTTTCATAGAGACCCCTCACGAGTTCATCGGGGTCTCTCACTGCGTCCCCCGTCTGGAGGCACCCACCCACGAGCGATGGCAGGACTATTGAATCCCACCAATCCTTCCCACGGGGAACCCCCTCCGTTTTCCGATAGACACCGATGCCCGCATTCAGCTGCCTGTCTATTCGCAGGCCGCACTGCAAGCATTCGAAGACTTTCGCTCCATTCAGGTCTTGGTATGTCCACCCACATCTGGAGCAGTTCTTCGACGTTCCTTGAGGCTGAATCTCCTCCACCCTCTCACCGGCGAGGCTGGTGATGCCCCGCCAGTCTGTGTTAGCGAGTCTGAAGTTGAACGATTTCCCTTTCAGCATCTTCATCCACCAACTTTCCTGACGATGCGAAGTTTGCCGGCCTTGACCCATCTTCGAATAGTACGAGCCGTAACCGTAACAGCATCTTTGCTTCATTCGTATTGCCAGTTGTCCTGCCAATGTCTCTTCGTCAGCATAATATGCCCGCCAAGGTGTATTAAGACACCCTGTTTCGAAACTATTGGCTAGCGGCGCAGCTTCATGACTGCCGTCGCGGCTGCTTCGATGTCCGCAGAAGTGAGGCCGTACTTCTTCATGAGCTCGGGGGCCTCCCCGCTCTCCCCGAAGGTGTCCATAACCCCTACCCGCTTCATTGGGGTCGGCCGGTTCTCCCCGAGGACTTCGGCGACTGCTGAGCCCATCCCCCCGACTATGTTGTGCTCCTCTGCGGTCACGACGCACCCGCACTTCTCGGCCAGCTTCGAGATCGCCTCGGAATCGATCGGCTTTATTGTGTGGAGGTCGACCACGGTTGCAGAGACCCCCTTCGTCTTCAATGATTCGGCAGCCTTCATGGCTTCAGGGACCATTATCCCGCAGGCGAAGATCGCAACGTCCGAGCCTTCCGAGATGATGTTGGCCTTTCCGAGGGAGTACTCGAACCCGCTCTCGTAAACAATCGGGGACGAGGGCCTTGTCAGCCGGACGTAGAACGGCCCCGGGATTTCTGCTATCGCCTTCACCACCGCCTTCGTAGACACCGAGTCTGAGGGGACAATCACCTTCATCCTGGGGATGGCGCGCATTATGGCTATGTCCTCGACCTGCTGGTGAGACGCCCCGTCGGGCCCCACTGAGATTCCGCCGTGAGAGCAGACAATCTTGACGTCGAGGTTCGGGTAGGCGATGTTGTTGCGAATCTGGTCGACGCACTTGCCGGGGACGAAGATGGCATAGGTCCCGGCGTACGGGATTTTTCCGGCGAGGGCGAATCCAGCGGCGATTGATATGAGGTTCTGTTCGGCAATCCCTATGTTGAAGAACCTCTCTGGATACCGCGAGGCGAAGACCCCAGACTTCATCGAGCCAGTCGTGTCTGCCCCGAGGACCACGACCTTGGGGTTGCTGGCTCCCAGCTCGAGGAGTGCCTCCCCGTAGGCGTCCCTCATCGCGGCCTGCTTAGCGGGCGTCAGGCACCACCCTCGTGTGATTGCGCGCGTTCTCTGAGGACCGATATCGCCCGGACCGGGTCCTTCTTTGCGTACACGCCAGCACCTGCGACCAGCACGTTTCCACCCCTCTTAACAACTTCGTGGACGTTCTCGGGCTCAACCCCACCGTCGATCTCGATGTCTAGGTCGTACCCCTTTTCCTCGACCAGTCTGGCCACCCTTTCCAGCTTTGGCATGACCGAGAAGTCCATCGATTGCCCGCTGAAGCCGGGATTGACCGTCATGACTATGAGAGCGCTCAGCCTGTCGAGCCTCTCGACTGCCCAGGACGGGAGCTCTGTAGACGGCTTTATCGCGAGCCCGACCTCCTTCCCCCGTCCGCGGACCAGGGACGAGACCTCGTCGAACTGGCTCCCGGTCAGGACCTCGGCATGGAAGGTCAGGAGGTCGGAACCCGAGTCGAGGAACCTCCCGGCGTAGCGGAGCGGTTCGTCGATCATCAGGTGCGTGTCGAACTTCAGGTCCGAGTACCTCCTGAGGGACTTCACGGTCCCGGGCCCGAAGGTGATGTTCGGTGCGAAGTGCCCGTCGATGACGTCGAGGTGCACCTGGTCGGCCCCTCCCCTGTTGGAGATCTCCACGGCCTCGCGGAGGTCCCCGAGGTCCCATGCGAGGATGGACGGGGCGACCTTGATCTTCCTCAACGGATCACTTTAGTTCACTGAGCACGTCGGAGAGTGTGTCCTTGGCAGGGGCAGTGCCGTGGTAGTGCGGAGACCACTCCATGAACGAGATACCCTTGCCCTTTACAGTGTGGGCGATTATCACAGTGGGGCGGTTTCGGGTGTTGGCAGCGAGGTCGAATCCGTCGATCAGCTGGCGAAAGTCGTACCCGTCGACTTCGATCACGTTCCAGTTGAACGCACGCCACTTCGACGCGAGCGGCTCGAGGGGCATTATCTGCTCGGTGAGTCCGTCCTGCTGGATCCCGTTCCTGTCGATCATCGCAGTGAGGTTGTCGAGCTTGAACTTCGAGGCTGCCATCGCTGCCTCCCAGACCTCCCCCTCCTGCTGTTCGCCGTCTCCCATTAGGACGAAGGTCCTGTACCCCTTCTTGTCGAGCTTCGCTGCGAGCGCAGTCCCCACCCCCAACGAAAGCCCGATCCCTTCGGAGCCGGCAGGGGCCTCGACCCCCGGGATGCCCATCGACGGGTGCCCCTGGAGTCTTGAGCCGAGCTTCCTGAGGGTCATCAACTCGCCACGGTCAAAGTAGCCAGCTTCGGCAAGAATCGAGTAGAGCAGGGGAGCGGCGTGCCCCTTGCTCAGGAAGAACCGGTCCCGGTCCTCCCACTTCGGGTTCTTCGGGTCGTACCGCATCACGCGGAAATACAGAGTAACCAGGAGCTCCACGGCCGACAGAGAGCCTCCCGGGTGCCCAGAGCCTGCCTCTGCGAGCGCCTCGAGGATAAGCCTCCTAGTGCTCCTGGCCGTGTCCCTCAGCCGCAGGATCTCCTGTGCCTGCTCCATCAGCGCCTCACCGGCACCTGCGCGATGCGGTGGACGAAGTCTCCAGCCACCGAAGCCTTGATTTCCAGATCGTGAACCGACATGGATGCGGTCCTCTGGAGCTCGCTCCTGACCTGGCCCGCGACCCCACTCAGCACCGACGCCTGGTAGGCGCTCCCTCCTGAGGCGACAGTCAGAGCGAAGACCCCGGTCATGGCGTCCCGCAGCCCCACCTTGTTGAACAGAATCTTCTTCCCTCCCATCAGGGGGAACATGGTGACGTTCTCCTTGTCGAAGAGGGTCACCCCCTCCTGGCCCCTTGTGACCATGAGTGCCTTGCAGTCCAGCCTGCTGAGGAGGTTTACCCCCATGTTCCTCAGGCTGGTCTCGTTGACTATGCTCATCCCGGTCGCGTGCGCAGCTTCCTCCATGTTGGACTTCACATAGGTCACGCCTGAGAAGTCGAGGTAGTGGTGCATCTTGGGCTGGCCCACGACTATCTTGCCGGAATCGTGGGCGGCTGAAACGATGCCGCCGATCAGGTAGCTCGTGATCGCCCCCCTGTCGTAGTCGGAAAGGATCACGCAGTCCACGTCTTTGATGTGAGGCACAGCCTCCTCGAGCAGCCGCTTTGCCATCGCAAGGGGGACGTCACGCCTGTCCTCTCTGTCGATTCTCAGCATGTGGAAGGAGTTGACCATCATCCAGGTGCGCAGCGAAGTGGGGCGCCCGTTGTCGGTCAGGACCCCGTTCTGCAGCACACCGCCCTTTGCGAGCTCCGCCTTCAGCCAGGCGCCATATTCGTCGGCACCCGTCAATCCGACAAGGGTCACCGAAGCTCCGAGAGAAACGAGCTCACGTGAAAGGTTAGCAGCCCCTCCGGGCAGGAAGGTCTCCCCCACGTAGTCCCCAGCCGGGACCGGGGCCTCCCTCGCCAGCTTCCTGGCAGCGACTTCGACGAACCTGCTGACCATGAGGTCGCCGACAACGAGAACCTTTCTTCCCTGGAACTGTCGCAGGAGTGCGATAAGTTTCTCCTTATCGACGCTTTCCAGAGACATCCTTTTTCGAGTCTCTCCGCGATTCAGCCCTTTTTAAGTGTGAGATTTTATTTTGGGTCTCCGCCCTCTTCCGACTCCTGCTCTTTCCATTTCTCCTGGAGCAGCTCGGCGACTACGCCGACCGCCTTCTTGACCTCCCTGTCGAGCATCAGCGGGTCGTAGCCCTTCGGAGCCGGGAATTCGAGGAACTTCTGGTTCTGGTCGGTCCCCAGGAAGTCCTTGCTCGACTCGTATATCGACATGAGCGCTGTGCCGTCGAGCTTCCGGAGCTCCGACTTCCATGCGTGGTGGAAGCCCTTCTGGGAAACGAAGGTGAGCTTGACGTCCCCCTCCGCTTCCTTCTTGACGTCCTCCCAGAAGACCCGGTCGATTTCTCCCGCAGCCAGCTTGCCAGATTTCAGCTTGGCAGCATAGGAGCGGATTAGCTTCGCGACCGTCGCGGGCGAGGTTTCGAAGTGCGTGGCTATCTCGGAATCGGTCATGCCGAGTCGTGAAAGGTAGTAGCACCCCTCTTCGAGGACGTCGTCATCGATCTCAGGGTTCCTTGGCATCCGCCATCCTGACCCTCTGGAGGCGCCCTGGGGCGTACCAGTTCCATTTGCCCATCAGGGACATCACCGATGGGACGACATAGGTCCTCATTATCATTGCGTCTATGAGGACGGAGTAGAAGAAGGCGAATCCGAACTCCTTGAGGAGGAGGTTGTTCGAAATCATGAGGGCGCCCAGGGAGCCGGCCAGGATGAGGGCCGCGGCAGTGATTATGCCCCCTGTCCTTTCTACTGCTGTAGTTATCGCCTCGTTGAGGGGGGCGCCTTTGCTTGCCTCTTCCCGTATGCGGGTCAGGATGAAGATGTTGTAGTCCATCCCGAGGCCGAGCAGCAGGACGAAGAGCGCGAGTGGCGTGATGAAGAGCAGAGGGAAGTTGTAGAGTCGCTGGAAGACGATGTCGGTCGCGGCAAGGGTCCACGCTATGCTCATCACTATGCTCACGATGGCGAATAGAGGGAGGAAGAGGGAGCCCAGCACGAGGAGGAGGACAGCGGCCACCCCGATCATCACGTAGGCGATGATCTGTCCGAACTGGGAGTTCACGTTGTTCTTCGAATCGAGGGTGCTCCCTGCCACACCGCCGAGGTAGACCGCCTGGATCTGCGACTGGTCGTTGGCCAATGCCGTCCTGTACGTGTCCCTCAGCTGCTGGGCCGTGGCGATAGAAGTCTCGCTTTCCGGGGATGCTGTAAGGTCGATCTTGAGAAGGGCGTACGTCCCGTTCCTGCTGATCATGGTGTTCATGAAGTTCTCGAGCAGCTTCGAGCGGGGGTCGGAGCCGAGGTTGGAGTAGTCGACCCGCTCCCCCCCGGGCCTGGTCGGGCCCGTGACCCCTTGGACGTTCGGGACCCCCAGGGTCTGGTTGGACAGAGCGTCGATCGCCCTGAGCTCCCCAAGGTTGTAGGCCGAGCCGTTCCAGAGCGGGGTGCTGAACTTCACCACTGCGTAGGTCGGGTAGAGCGTCCCGGCACCGAAGCTCTGCGTGATGTTGTTGAACGCGGCCACGCTCTCGAGGTTCTTGGGCGCCGCCGCTAGAAAGTCGTAACCGACCGGAGCCTGGGACCAGGTGTACGCAGCTGGGACTGTGGCTACCAGGGCGAGCACTGTGATCAGCTTGGCGTGCTTGATGGAGAACTTCGCCGACCTGGAGAAGTAGCCGCTCTTGTTCGCGATCGACCTTTCGACCCCCTCGGCGTATCTTGCGAAGCGCTTCCCGACGTTCGGCCAGAAGACCGCGTTGGGGACCACCATTATGACCGCAGGTATCAGCGTCAGGGAGCCGAGCAGCGCGACTAGCACCCCTCCTCCGACCGCGAACCCGATTCCCTTGAGGAAGGCCACCGACGAGAAGAGCCC
>CAYYYU010000044.1:0-22355 GCA_964476175.1 uncultured Nitrosopumilales archaeon | reverse complement strand
GACGCTAGCTCCAACACAGCCTCTGCCACCTTCACAGTCAGCCCCTTGATCACACTGAAAACCGGGACCCCTACTCCGACAACCGGCCGCGTCGGTTCGACTGTCACCATCACTGGTTCAGGCTTTGCAGCTTCATCGACGATAACCATAGCCTTCGACGGGACCGCCGTGGCGACATCTCCGTTCACTGTCACCACCTCCGCCACCGGTGCATTCGGCGCGACCTTCACAGTACCATCTTCACCGGCAGGGGCCAACCCGGTCGCTGCCACTGACGGCAGCTCCAACAGTGCTTCTACCACATTCACGGTCACATCTTCCATCTCGCTCGGTCCCACCATCGGAGCAGTCGGCACCTCGGTCACGGTGACCGGATCCGGATTTGCAGCTTCATCGACGATAACCATGGCCTTCGACAGGACCGCCGTGGCGACATCCCCTGCGACGGTCACGAGCCTGTCTGACGGTTCCTTCACAGCCACGTTCGCGGTGCCCTCCTCTGCGGTCGGGGCGCACACCATCGCGGCCACCGACGGTTCCCATTCCCGCTCTGCTACCTTCGTCGTGGCAGCATCACCGACAAGCACATCTGTCTCCTGCACTGCGCCCAGTTTGGTCGGCGGCGCGACGACGACCTGCACCGTGACGATCACGCCTGCTGTCGCCGGGTCCACGCCGACCGGTAGCGTGACCTTCACCGGCACATCTGGTTCGTTCACTCCCACTGCCGTATGCTCGGTCGCCCGGTCTTCAACCCCAGGCACCTTCTTCTGCTACACGACCTTTGTCGCTCCGTCGGCCTCCGGCACAGTGACAATAACGGCATCCTACTCCGGCGACGCGAACAACCAAGGAGGCTCTGCTACCACAACCGTCTCGGTAACCTCAGTCTCCCAAATTACAGTCTCGGTTGCATGCTCTTCTCAGTCGGTCACACTCGGCTCGACCATCCCGTGCACCGCAACCGTGTCCCCCAGTTTCCTCTCTGGCCAGGTCGGCTTCTCTGCTAGTCCCAGCACCTCCGCCTTCTTCAATTCGACAACGTGCTCGTTGTCCCTGGGAAGCTGCGCCGTGTCCGTCGTCGGCTCCACAGCGGGAACCGTAACCGTCACCGCAACCTTCGTAGGGCAGTCCGCGTCCTTGCTGCTTACCGTGAATTCGCCTCCGAGCAACTCCGTCTCCCAGGGCAACAGCAACGGCACCATCACGACCGGTAGTGGTGGTGGCACAAACGTGACCGTCACTGCCGGTACGATAACCATCGGGATTGCGATTGTGAACACGGGGGCGCCGAATGGCACCAGCGTGGGCGCGGTCGGCCAGCTCCTCAACTCAACCAGCGCAGGGTCGACGCCTAGTCTGACGAGCATCACGTACGTTGACGTCCTCCTCGGCGGCGTTTCAGGCGGGAGCACGACAATATGCGTGCCAGATGCCAGCGCCGGCCCTAGCTCTACCATGCAATACTACCCTCCACCGAATGGACCATGGACGGACGCTGCCAACATAAAGGTGACAAACGGCGTTCAGATCTGCGGGGACATCCCAGTTGCGGACCTCACCGGCACCAACATCGCTGTCGGCCGCAGCCTCCCGTCGGGAGGCGGAACAACCACAACTACGACAACAACCACATCTACGACAACTACGACAACTCCGACGAGCACGACTTCCACAACCACAACGACGTCGACTACTGCAACTACGACCCAGACGACGACCTCAACCACAACCTCTGCCTCTTCGACTTCCGTCACGACCACGACAACTAAGACGACCACAACCACGACTTCGACAACGACGACGGCCACGACTTCCACAACCACAACAACCTCGACTACTGCTACTACGACCGCCTCGGCGACCACAAGTTCGACGACATCCTCGACCAGCACATCTCCCACTTCCACGACTTCCCAGACGTCCGCCACGTCCACGACTGCCGCAGGGCCCGGTGTCATCGTGGCTAACATCGCCATCACCGCTGCGGTCGCTGTCTTGGCAGTGGCGCTGGGGATAGTGTTCTTTAGGAGGAGGGCTGCCCGAGGTTATCAGAGATAAGCAAACTCCCTGGGCAAGACTCTGCTTTATCGAGCGACGATGCAGCCAAATCGAATCGAGCGATTGCGGTCAGCTCAATGAGACGCAACGACTTCGATCGCTATCTTCTCGCTAACCTCAACGCAACGGCCACATTCGCTACCCCACCCACCGCAAAGACCAATAGCTCGAGATTGGCGAGCGCGGTGTCCGGTTCCACGAAGATAGCGTGCCCATACATCAGGATGTAAGAGAAGGCATAAGCCATCATCAGGCATCCAGCAAACCCAGTGGCTGCGGCTACGAGCTCCGCGCCGCGTGCGAAGCCTCCACGGGATGCCTTGTGCATTGTGACGCCTCTTCCATGTCGGCTCTGTTGTCAGAATAGCCTTGTGGAGGAGGAATACGGATTCAGAATTCAGTTTTCGGATTTATTGTGCGTCTGCCAGCATCCCGCCCGGGAGCCGGAAGGTTCTACACTCGCTCAACCAAGGAGCGCAGACGCTCATCCTCGGCTGCTGTTGGTTTGGTCTGACTCGGCAGACTCGAGGCTCTTCGACAGGCCGACATAACCAATAGATTATAAGGGGGAGTCGGGTGAATGCGTGGAATGGTCACGCTGCTTCCTCCGGACCTTTCGACCACCTTCTTGGTCGCAGCCATAGTCCCGCTGATTCTCGGCTTCATCGTTGGGATGATAATCAAGTCTGTGCTCAAGATCGGGATAGCGATTGCGGTCGTCATTCTAGCGCTTATCGTCCTGGGGGTCGTCACACCCAGCCAGATTCTGACTCCGCTGGCCAACTTCATAAAGTCGGGAGCTTCTTCGTCCACCATCACGTCAGAAGTGGAGCGCCTCGCAGGATATCTTCCCTACTCGTCCATCACATTCATCATCGGTCTGGCAATAGGCTTCCTGAAGGGTTAGCCTAGCACAACCCGCGAAGCATCTTTCTCTGAGCTCCTCGAACTTCAACCCATGGAAGTCGAGTCCGTTCCCTCTGCAAGGGGGTTAGTGTAGTCCCGGGTTTGTCCTCAGGATCAGCGGGCTCGTCTACCCTAGAGGGTCCGGGCGCCGCAGGTCAGGCCTGGCCGACCAAGGCTTGACTCGAGCTCTGCTGGCAATCTCTGTGATTTAGTAGATGAACGAGACGGAGACCGTAGCGGAATCGTAGGTGGCGTCTGCGCTGGCGAAATGGAGCGTCAAGGACCCGGCGGAAACGGGTATGACAAGCGTAAAGCTTCCAGAGACGTAGGTCCCATAAGTGCCGCTTGAGGAAACGACGGGCCCATATTCGAAGTGCCCTGAATACTCGACCCCATTCACAGTCTGGTCCACCAAGAAGAATCCATTGGGCGCATCCATCGTGCCAGTAAGGACGAGGACTCCGGAGTACGGGGCGTCATAGGTGGTGATGGTCGGCATCAAGTCAGACGCAGTCTCGGTCACGGTCACACCCGAGACGACCGATACCGTGTCCTTGAGGTTCACTATGTCCTGAAGCGTGCTGACCTGTGCTTGAAGAGACGAGACCTGGGACTGGTACGAAGCGATCTGGCCGTTCAGAGTGGAAATCTGGGAGTTCAGTGACGCGATCGTCTGGTTTGCTTGAGCGTCCTTTGCAGTCAGCGAAGTTATCTTGGCTTGATCGGCCGCCACCTGAGACTGGAGAGTGGAAATGGTCGAGGTCAGGTTGGCTATCTTCGTGGTGTCGCTTGCGATCTGCGCCGCCTGGACGCCTATTTGAGACGATTGGGAAGTCACCGTTTGGTTCAGTGAGGAGACGGTGCCAGAGGATTGATAGTAGTAGTAACCGAAAGCAGCACCCAGCAACACGACGACCACCAACAAAACAAAAAGGCCCGTCCGGCTGCTTCTGACTTGCGGTTGTGCCATTTCTCTGGGCGTCACGATGCTCCCACCTACCGCATATAAGGCTGAGCCTCGAGATTCGGTACTCTCCCTCGTGCGCGCACTGTTTCGTGTTTCAATTTGGGAACCCCCGACGTATTCTTCGATCTGCCAAGCGCTGACGATGACCAGGACGAGAGGCCAGGCGGAGGATGGAATCACAGCGGAGAAGTGAAGAGACCTTCTCCCGGTTCACCCCGGCCAGCATCAACATATCAAAGATCGGACCGTAGACAAGCAGCATTACCAGGATGCTGCAGAGCAGGACCCCAATCCCACGATAAGGGAGCACGGCGGTCACAAACGCGATCGCGCCTATCGCCAGCAAGAATGTTTCCACAAAGTATGCAGGGGTGAGTCATGCGATCGGGCTCAACTCGACAGCCGCTTGGGAAAGTGTCAAGCCTCTATGGTGTCCGCAAAGGCGACAGCCCTGATGAAAACTATCATGACTCGTGTAGTGAAGAATTCCCCGTCGAACTTCCTTAGATTTGGCCGCAGCCTGTTATATACTGCGCATCCATATTGCTACTCCTGACTGCTTATAATCAGAGAGTTTGGAAAATAGGCTGAGGATCAAGAAAATGTCCATGCAAACGCAAGACTTTCTCGAGGCAGAACGAATCGAAGCAGCAATGCGCATGGCCAGGCCAAACGTGTCCGTCGTAGGACTCGGTGGCGCTGGCAGCAACATCGTCTCCTGGATCAAGCAAAGAGGCCTCACAGGCGGCAAACTCATAGCCGCCAACACGGACGCGGCACACCTCAGCATCATGAAAGCGGACAGACGCATACTCATGGGAGAGAAGATCACTCATGGGCAGGGTGCTGGTGGATACCCAGACCGAGGCGCCGAAGCCGCAAGGGCCAGCGTCGAAGACATAGCCAAAGAAATACAGGGCTCCAACATTCTCTTCCTTTGCGCCGGCCTGGGCGGAGGGACGGGCACGGGCGCGTCTGCGGTCTACTCCGAGAGCCTACAGGCACCTGGGAGGCTCGTCGTAGGAGTAGTGACCCTGCCTTTCGCTGTTGAAAGGTACAGGTACGAGAACGCGAAGAAGGGGCTGGAGAGGATGAGAGCACACTGCGACACAGTCGTAGCCATAGACAACACCAAACTTGCCAAGGTGGCAGGTGACCTTCCCCTGCAGGACGCTCTGGGCGTCGCCAACGAGCTGGTGGGTCAGTTCGTGAAGGGGATCACAGAGACAATCACGACCGCGAGCCTGATCAACATCGACTACGCTGACCTTAGGGCCATAATGGAAAGGAAGGGCCTGGCAGCCATCGGCGTCGGGTACGCCGAAGGCGAGGACAGGGTCGAGAAGGCGGTCAGGCAGGCGATCGAGGGGCAGTTGCTCGACATCAAGGACATCACAAAGGCCAGGGGCGCACTGGTACACGTCACGGGAGGGCACGACATCACCTTGGAAGAGGTGACGAAGGCAGGAGAGCTCGTCACGAAGTCTCTTCCTCCGAAGGCGAAGATCGTGTGGGGCGCAAGAGTCGACCCGAACATGAACGGCCACGCTCGCGTGATGGTCGTCCTTACGGGCATCGAAAGCACCTTCCTCTCAGACAACGGCTACAAGCTTGCCTTGGGACCGCTGAAGTGGGGAAAGGCGAACTAGGCGACTAGTTCTCCTACCCTTCCTTCTTTTTACGAACCCCCGCCTGGCATAAAGCATTTGCGCACGGTTCGCGTTATCTCCGGGACTCGTTGTCGCAACCGCCATGTCCGCCAAAGCATCAAGACCCGCGTCAGAGCTACGTCCTGGACTGGCCTTGATTCGGAACATCGACCTCCTTCCCGCGTGGGTCCGGTCTGGAGAAATCGGCAATAGGGGTAAAGTCCCGGAACCGCATCAGGCGCTAGCACAACGTGGACCAACACTGAAACGTATGAGCTGCAGAGCCCTCTCCTGGGAGAATCTGATTTCGAGAAATCAGGTAATGTCTTACTCGTAGAGAAATTCTGATTCGGACTTGTCTCCCACGTCTTCTATGATCTTGGCGTAGGAGAACATTATGCTCGATCCCTTCAGAGTCAGCTCGTACCTCTTCCTAGTCCCCTCGGTCACCCATCTGAGGAGCCCTTTCTCTATCAAGAACTTTAGGTGCGTCTGCAGGGCGACCCATGATAGATTGGCTTTGTACATGATCTGAGTAGGCTTCTCCGCCCCCGTCTTTATCGCCTTGAGCATGTCCATCCTGATTTCCAGCTGGGAGCGCCGGGACAGGATTCTGTGCTTGACCGCCTGCTCCGCTCGGGACTCCATACTGTAGCTGTCTTGCACGGCTCTTTGCGGGACCGAGGCGAAGATTTCAGCCAATCAGCTTATCCCTTGCATAGCCTTGTCGGACGAATACTTATGCGTTTTCGAGGAATTGACCACGCGGATGCAGATTCTGTGGCGACATGCAAACCCTTGTAAAGCCATCTGACAGAACGGCTGGTGACGTGGCTGCCGAGAGCGTCGAACCTCCGTATTCCTGTAAGCTGTGCCAGGTCGAAGTCTCGGGCAAAGCCGGACTCGTCGAGCATCTTCGGGACGAACACGAGATTCTGGAAGTGGTGTCTTATGCTGCCACCACCATGGTGCATGAGCAGGAGAGAGACAGGATGGCCCTCGAGTTCCACCGCAGGTTCGAGCAGATACGGGACGAACTCACTGGCGAGTGAATCAGACGGTCTTCATCCACATCTCTATGTTTGGTTTGGCAACATCGTTTCCTAATTCGGAATATGCATAGCGAATCTATAATGATTATATATGTTCTCCAAACCAATTCGAACGACGGGAAATGGTTGAATCGCTGTATGAGATGTTCGGTTCGGCGACGGACAGGAAGCGGTACAACCTAAGACGCTCTCAACTTGAGGTCCATGCAGACATACTGAGGGTAGTACACGACGGGGCTCACCTTCCCACTCAAATAATGTACAAGGCCAACCTCTCCTGGGCGGCACTGCAATACGGCCTCAGCAATCTCATAGGAAGAGGCCTTCTGGAGAGAACTACTCTAGGCGAAAGGCGCAAATATCAGCTGACCTACAAAGGCGCGAACGTCTTGGCCAGCTTCACACAGATCATGGAGTTACTTCGAGCCGGGAATGGTGTAGGTGATAGCCATCGGCCGGAGCAATCAGGCGGAGCTGATGTTGTCTTCCAGACATTTCGCCCGCGCGCAAAGACCTCCCGAGAACCGGACGATCAATACATCAGGGATACGTAGGCTCAAGAAGGGTATCCTTCCGACGACGGCGCGCCAAGAAGCAAATGGTCCATAAGAATAATGGTGCCAGTCTCCATAAAGCTGTTAAATGGTAACTTCGAAGAAACACAACCAATGCCGCGGGCACCGATGGATTCGATGTACCTGTGCAAGATATGCTTGACGCAGGTCGACGGCAGGACGGGCATCATGGAGCACCTGAGGACGGAGCACGAGACGCTTGAAGTCGTGTCATATGCTGCGACCACAATGATTCAAGAGCAAGACAGAGACAAAGTGGCCATGGACTACAACAGACAGTTCGAGCACCTCAAGAAGGAACTGACGACAGGCTAGGCCGTATCCGCGGGCAGCCGGGAGCCGCTCTTGACTCCCGAGAGTGCTGGCTGTCTCAAGAGGGCGAACGCCTGGCCTCTCAAGGCGTTTCGGCAGGCGATACGAAGGCTTCCAGCGCGACTGGCAAGGCACCAAGATTATCAGGGAAACCAGACTCTCAAGGGCGCCGAGGAGTCTGAGTCTTCCTTGAGACCACGCGGACCCTGAACTCCGGCAGAGATTCGGCGATCGCAAGGGAGGGCATCAGCATCGCCTCAGACACCTGGGCGCAGCGAGGACTTTAACTCGGACTCGGAGGCGTCCTAATGGGGTTGGGGTTCCCCTTGGCCATCTCGTTAGGCGAAGCGAAATGGACTTCATTCAATAATCCCGGAGACGGGTGAGGTATCGCCAACGAACCGCTAAGCAGGTACAGGATAGCGTAGACTTTCTGGTAGATCTTCATGAAGACGGGCGGGGTCGACTCCCCCTCCTTCGGAGCCAGAAGCGCTTCTATTTCCGAGTCCTCTCCCTTCAGCGTGGCAGTCCCCGAAATTGTAATCTTTGCTACCTCCGGGCTGCTGTCCAGTTCGATGGTGAACTTCAGTGCCAGCTTCCCTGGGCTTTTCTCGCTCTCGACGAGATTTGCGCTTGCGCTGAACCCGACAGTGCTGTCAGAGGTCGCGTCTTCAGCAAGCTTCGCTGCCTCTATGCTTCTTATCGTTACTTCTACTCCAGCCAAATCCGCACTTCCTGCATTCATCGGGCGATTGGCCCCGATTAAAGGCAAACGAAAGCGGACTACAGATTTGGAATCCATAATCGTTTAAGCGCTGAAAGGGGGCGTGGTTTTCAGTTGATCAAAGAGCAGGAATCCAAAGGAAACGCCCAAATCACGAAGGCCGAAGGCGCTGGTGCCAGGCTGACGGTCAAGCTTTCCCTGACCACGAAGGCTGGAATACAGTTCCTGAAGGACAAGTACTCTGTGAACAAATACGAACTGGGAACAGGGTATAACGTGCCTGACGCCATGAAGGTCCTTGTCCCCAAGGATGTCCCTGAATACGTCGACGAGGGGGAGAACTACGTAGAGCGGATAATGCGTGCCCTCTACTATTTCAAGCAGGCTTCGCTCATCGGGCCGAGCGGCACGGGCAAGAGCGTTTGTGAGGGGGAGCCCCTGTTTGTGCTTCTCGATGGCAGACCCACCCTGACGACGATGGACGCCCTGTTCGCCAGGCTTGCGAGGAGGTTCCCTACGACCACTGACGGAGACGGCTGGGAGACGATGACCCTGACCCATGCCGACGTGCACATTCTTTCGATGGACAGGATTTCACAGAGGATTGTCTGGACTAGGCCGTCCGCGATCGCCAGATCGATGTACAAGGGAGACGTCGTGCAGGTAACTACCTCGCGTAACAGGACCATCAGAGCCACTCCCGAGCATTCGTTCATCGTGGAAGGGGAGGAGGTCAAGGCAGGACGGGTAGGAGTGGGTTCCAGAATCCCGATACTGCGCCATGTGCCCGCGATGGCCGTTGCGCCATTGACAGAAATCGCCCTGATGGACTACGTGCCGGGAGCAAAGGTCACGGAACGCGGTGTGGTTCTGGGCGGAAGGGAGTCAATCCAGATTCCAGCCCCACCGGTGATTTCACTAGATGTCGAGTTTGCATGGTTCCTCGGGTTCTTTGTTGCGGAGGGGTACATCGGAAAAGGCTTTGCTTCGATTTACAATTTGGACAAGAGCCTAGTAGGAAGGACTATTCACCTATCGAAATCCCTGGGACTGGCAACTTCGGTAAGGGAACAACGGGGGCTAACGGAGCTTCGCATATTCAGCAAGGCGTTCGTCTCGATGCTTTCGGCCACAACTCTTAGCAGGAGGGTCGGGTCAGGGAAGGGCTCGCAGGCGCGTTACAAGAAGGTCCCAGAGTTCGTGTTCTCGATGTTCGACGAGTCCAAAGTGGCCTTCCTGAACGGGTTCTTCGCCGGTGATGGTTGGGAAGAGGAAGGATCGGAGGTCCTCCTGGGCACCTCCAGCAGAGAACTGGCTAGCGGGCTCCTGGTGGTCTGTGAACAACTCGGAGTGTTTCCCACTGTCAGGGTCAAAGGCGCCTCGGCCAAGAGCTATTCTCTGGTGATGGCGCGGGATGGCGCCGATAGGCTCGGCGTCGAACTTGGGGGGAACCCACCCTCGACCGACCACAGAGGACACGTCGAGAAAGTCCGAATCACACATGAAATGATCGAGGCGGCCAAAAGTGCGTACAACCGTCTTCCACCGGACATGAAGTCGAAGCAGTTCCACAAACGGACTGTCTCATGTTTGTACTCGAGCACGCGCATGATAGGACTCAACACGTTGGCAAGAATTGCAGAGGACCTCGAATCAGAAGAACTGCGCGAAGTCGCCGAGACCAACCTACTTTGGGACACCGTGAAGCGCGTCGAGCGGGTGCCTTACGACGGATGGGTCTACGACTTCCAGGTTCCCGGGAACGAGACGTTCGTCGCAGGGTTTGGTGGCATCGTGACCCACAACACGCACATCGTCTACCTCGTGGCCCAGATCGCGGGCCTGCCTCTCTGGGAGATAAACTGCGGCCTGCAGACGTCGGTGTACGACCTTTTCGGGAGGTTCGTCGGCCTCGGGAAGGAGAACTGGGTCGACGGCCAGATCGTCTCGTGGTGCAGGTATGGCGGTATACTCTACCTAGACGAGGCGAACATGATGAAGCAGGACATAGCGACCAGGCTCAACCCCATACTCGATACGAGGGGGCACATGGTGCTCACCGAGAAGGACAACGAGATCATCCCTCGCCACCCGTACGGTTTCGTGATCATAGGCATGAACCCCTACTCCGCCGAGTTTGCAGGAACCAAGCCGCTCAACGCAGCCTTCAGAAGGAGGATGAGCGTCTGGGTTGACTTCGACTACCTCAGCGTCGGTGCCAAGATTTCCGAGAGGGAGGTCAGCCTGGTCTCGGCGCGGGCCAAGGTCCCGAAGGACGTCGCAGAGAAGATAGTCAGGGTCGGGGCTGAGATCAGGAAGAGGTACAAGAACGGGGACCTGCCCTACGGGCCGTCTGTCGGGGACATGGTGAACTGGGCCACCCTTGTCGCCGATGGCCTGTCCCCCTCCGCAGCCGGGGAGGAGACGATCGTCTCCCTGACTTCGGACGACCCGGAGATACAGACAACAGTCCGAAGGATTGTGGAGATGGCCTTCGGAGCCGAGAAAGTGAGTTCGAAGGTTGAAACTGCTTGACTTCGCCTGGGGCATAGCCACCAGCGTAGGACAGAGGGACCACCACAGCCTGCGCATGCTCCTCGACGAGGACTTCGCCTACCCCGCGCTCTCCGCAGACTCCGACGGGTACGTTCTGAAGGTCCCGCTCCCCAAGACCGTGAAAGGGGGGTTCAGGCTGCTTCACGGCATGTACTTCGACCAGGACGAGAACTCATGGACGAGCCTTTGGAGGCTCTTCAAGGCGTCCCTCTTCCACCTTTCGCTGCACGCCGCCTACTCCGAGTTCAAGGAATACGCACCCTGGGCGAGGGGGAAGGACACGCCCACGGCTGTCTTCGCTGTTTCGCTGGTCGAGGACTACAAGGCTGCCCTGAAGGGGGCGAGGTCGTGGCCCGGAATCATGGGGGATCTGGCGTACGCGAACTACGTCTCCTCCTTGAGGCTCCCAGACCCCGATAGGATAATCAGCCCGCCTCTGAGGTTCGCGGCAAAACTCCTCCTTTCCCTCTGGGGGGTGGGTCGTCCTGATTCCGAGGGAGAAGACACGGAGGCGGGGGAGATCGCGGCCCTCATCCGAAAGGGAGTAGGGGAATCGGTCCTGTCAGGGAGGAAGGACCTGCTGGTTGAAGCTGCGGAGAGGGGGTATGCCGGAGTTTCGTCCCGGGGGCTTCTGCGCGAGGTGCCTTTCCTTCCACACACGGACTCGCATGGAGACTGCGAGCTCTTCGACAGCACCATAATCGGGCACGAGAGCGGGGACGAATTGCTGAAGTCTGCCTGCGTCGCACTCCAGGCGGAGCCGACAGCTGCGTACGGGAAAGTTTCAACCGAAGAAGCCAAGGAGTTCCACGAGATAATCAAGGATTCCGAACAGAAGACTTCGCTCCTCAGGCAGCACTACGAGGATGTCATCTCGACCACCAGGCTCGACTCTGTGGAGATTCCCAAGGGGGACTACGGCGCCTTCCTGCGGGTCCGCTCCTCGCTGGCCGGGCCGGTCCGGAACATCAGAGACCAGCTGAGGCTCATCAACAACGAGCTCGACGAGACGGCGGGGCACGAAAGCGGCCAAGTCGACACCCAGATGGCGCTGCAGGTGCTGGCATCGGGCCAGATGAGGTCGGACGTGTTCCTACGGGAAGAGGCGGTCCGCAAGAACGAGGCCTGGGCCATTTTGATCGACTCGAGCAAGAGCACGTCGGGCCTGGCCCTCGAGGTCAGGGGCATCACGACCTGCCTCGCCGAGGTCGCCCAGCAGCTCATCCCGGTCAGGAACCAATGGGGGGTCTTCGGGTTCAACAGCTCCTTTCAGATAATCAAGGATTTCAGCGAGGCATATTCATACGAGTGCAAGGCAAGGATAGGTGGGATGACCCAGAGAAGCGCGACGTTCCTGCCGGACGCTCTATTGACCTGCAGCGAGGCGCTCGGCGCCATGCCCGTTGAGACGCGGATCCTGGTCGTCGCCTCCGACGGGCACCCGTCAGGCTACGGGGGGATAGAGAAGAACCTGGTGTCGACCATAAAGCGGATCTCGAGGTCGGGGGTGCTGTTGATGGGCGTCGGGGTCGACAGCAGCGCCATCGAGGACTACTTCATGGTGAACTGCGTCCTGCGCAGCCCCTACGAGATGATGAAGACCTTCGTCAGGGCCTACTTGGAGCTCTCTTCCCTGTTCTAGGGATGCGTGCTCATTTGGTCAGGAGTCTCCTTTGAAAGGAAGTCCCTCGGAATCGGCGGACGCCGAACGGTCGGTTAGGGAAGCGTCGGAGCTCAATGAGGAACTCTCCCGCTACGCGGCCGCGTCAAGACTCGAGTTCACTAGGAGGAGGCAGCTCGTCGATTCTATGCGTAGGCTCCAGGCGGGCCTGTCGGTGCCTGTTGAACTCGACCCCCATCTGCTGTCTGAGTCCTTCCCCCGGGTCGACGAACTCCGCCTCGAGGAAGGGGAAAAGCTGGTGGCGAAGACGAAGGGAGGCAAAGTCACGGAGACCCCGATACTCGCGCTGGGATCAGAATCATTCATGGCGGTCGCCAGGACAGCTGCGGTGACGCTGGAGAGGCTGGTCGAGCATGAGGAAGCGCGGAGGGCCGAAGCCGTGAGGCCCAGGTTGTGGGTGGTTCCAGCGGTCGTCGGGGCCAGGTTCACCATATTCGACTGGAGGGCCTACGCCCTCGCTGTATCCAACAGCGGGGGCACTGCCGTCGGTGTCAGAGTGGCCGTCCCGTCTCTAGGGGCGATGCGCAGGTCGTTCAACATCGCCCGTGGCTCACATGCAAGACTGAACCTGCGCAAGTTCGAGAACCTCGATTCATTGGGGGCTGTCGACCTCATCCTGACCTGCGGGGACGTCGAAGGCAGAAAGTACAGCGGGAAGCTGACCGTGGACCTCCGGTCAGCCAAGAAGAGCGAGATACCGCTCAGACTAACCTGAATTTGGCCGAAAAGGAGAAAGACTCCCTTTTCGGGGCTGTGGAATCGACGACCAGCCTCTCGGGGACGCCGTTCCTCAGGTGCAGGGAATAGACCGCCCCCTCTGGGATGGAGGTGTTCGCAAATTCCTCGAATGACTTCAGGGCCTCGCTCGTCCGGGCGAGTTTTTGCTTGAACTCTTCATTGAGTTGGAACATCACTTCGGTCATGCCGGTGGCAGGGTCTGACGTGTTGACCAGCAGCGAACCCATCTTCACCCACCCCCGCTGGACCCGCTTACCTTTCTGAGCTGACTTCTCGGAGTCTGCCTCTTTGTCGGCCGACTTCGTCTGCTCGGCGGGCCTCAGAAGAGTGCCCAGCTTGTCGCCGTAGTTGGCAGTCTCCTGCTGGTAGTAGTCCACCAGCGTCTTGAGGTATCTTCCGACCTCTTCCCTGGAGTAAAACTTCGCGAGGCCAGTCGCGACCTGACTGCCGACCAGGGCCAACTCCCTTACACCGGTCACCCGCTCGCCAGGGAGTTCGAGACGAGGTCCTGTTCTGCTGACTCGGTCTGCGGCCTCCCCTGCCTGAGGGAGGAACCCGCCTTCTTGAGCTCCTTCAGGATCCTTTCGAGCAGCTCCACCCTATCTGAAGCGGCTTTCCGCTTCTCCATGATCAGTTTCTTGAGCAGGGGGGTGACGTCCTGGACGATGGCAAGTATCTCGCTCGAACCCAACTCCGAGAGCGGCCTGGTCTCCCTCGAGCCGTCTGGCTTGGTGATTACGACAACACAGTCGGCGGCGAGGTAGGCGTCCTTGGCATTGGCGTAACCGTCGCCGAGCGAGCTGATACTCAACGGGACGACATCGTTCACCGCCGATTGGATGAGCCTCAGCGAGTCAACGAGCTTTCGCGCGTGATTCGCCTCTGTCTCCTCGAGTTCAGAGAGTTGCGCGAATTCTCCTTGGATGTCCCTCAACTGCGAGACTACTGTGTCGGCCTGCTTGCTACTCGTCTCGTCCGACAAGGTGTGGAAGAATCCGCCCGGGATTGATTAATACCTTTGTGGATTGGGAATCTAGTTTTCAGGTAACAGCGCCCGTCATGACGCACGCATTCCGACCAAAGATGGTATGTTGTTTATGGCAACAACGTAGAGAAGGAAGATGTCCGCGGATATGAGCGCTGCCAGGGCGGCGAACTTGACAAGCCTGATTTCGTAGGGATGGCGGTTGTCGCGGTCGCTGACGAAGACCAGGTAGAACAATGGAAGAGCAGGGAGGTACTTCAGGACCATCGCGAGCAGGAAGCCCCGGAACCGCATGTCGAACAGCAGCGCTGCGACAGGGTTGCGCTCCTGAAAGACCGGGCCAGCTTTTATGGCCAGGACGGTCGAGTAGGCATCGAGAAAGTTGAGACAGATGAATCCGACAAAGAGCGGCCAGAGCATGTTGTTCAGGAGGTCAAGGTTCAACCGAATGATCATGTTTCGGTCTCTCGCGTAGACCCGCCGGAAGCGATTGGACATGCTCTGCTTCATGCGTGAGACGAGTTCCGGCAGGTTCAAGGCTGGCATTTCGCTAACTTCCGCACGGTCTTTGATGCTAACTCGCCAGAGAAGTTCCCGTTTCTGGAACTATGGCATGGCCTATCAGGGCTATTACAGTCCCGAGAGCTATCAAGACGTAGGGAATGAGGACGTAACCGATGTAAGCCTGAACTGACTGTCCAAATGGAACTGACAGATACGCCGTCGAGATAATGAAGAAGATGTAACTCTCAATCGTAAGGAGAACCAATGCCAGTCCGAACGATTCTAGTACTCTCTTGTGCGACTCTTTCATGCTTTCCTTTTGATTGCACAATCATCTTAATCGTTATGGATTGGGGCTCTGTCAGCTTGTAGAGCATTGGGCGCTTCAAGAGCTGAGACTCTATTCCTGTATGACTCGCGAGGAAGTCGGTCAAGCAGAGCTACCGCCCAGCAGCCAGCATCATTTCTCTGATGGAGGATTCCGACTAATGACTGTGTCAGAATCTGGCTCGCTAACGACGTCTCTACTCTCGAGCGACGCTCGCTGTTGCATACGAGTGATTAACAACTCAGACATCGGGCGCGAGGAGAAGGTCTTGGAGGCCCTGAAGTCGTTCAACGACGTCGACACCGTTGACGGAAGCAATGCCATTTAGGACATCGCTTCCTTAGGAGCGTTGGCACCTTCCTCAGTCCTACCTGCTATGGTCGTGTCGCCGGCCACGGGGCCACGCCACAGGTATTCATCCCTCACAAGGCGCCAAGAGGCGTCCTCACTCACGGAGAATTTATCAGTAAGTGCACTGAATCTTAAGTTGTGCTATTCGTATGCCGAAAATGTGGCAGGCATCTTCCGAAGTCGAGGTTTTATCCTTCGGCTCAAAGACGAGGAATGATGTGGTGCAAGGAGTGTTGGAATGGGTATATGAGGCGCTGGAGGAAAACTATAGGCGGTCGAAGATA
Organism: uncultured Nitrosopumilales archaeon; assembly: GCA_964476175.1. GTDB lineage: Archaea > Thermoproteota > Nitrososphaeria > Nitrososphaerales > Gagatemarchaeaceae > DATFYP01. The sequence continues at coordinate 6,682 of CAYYYU010000044.1, read as the reverse complement.
CGCAAGAAACGACAGCAAAAGAGGAATCAGGCAACGTTTCGAAGTTGTCAAACTGCTCGGAGGGAAATGCGAGAGATGTGGGATGAGTGACGTAAGAGCCTTGCAGGTTCATCATCGAAATGGCGGTGGAGCAAAAGAAAGAGTTACTGGCATTGGCAGCCTGATGCTAATCCGAGCTATTCTGGGGGGAGAGAGGAAGCTCAAGGATTTTGGTCTTCTATGTGCGAATTGCAACTGGCTAGACTACTTTGAGAGGAAGGGTTTTGGCATAATGAGGGGATTTGTTAATTGACGGTCGTCCGCAAAGGCGCGCGCCGCGGCAGGCTATCGTCAGGGAGGCCAGCCGGTTCCTGTCGTAGTCCGCGCCGCACGTTGGGCACACGCTGACTCTCCAGCGCGCGTCAGAAGGTATCCGAGTTGGGTGCTCTATTCTTCCACCGCATACGGGACATCTCGAAGAGGTCCCTCTCGGATTCGAATACAGGGCCGCCTTCTGCGACTTGTAGTCGACCACCGTCTGGGCCATCCGGTAGGGCCAGCGGTTCAGGCGCGTCCTGAACCTCCTCCCTTCTGTGGGCTTGTTCTTGATGTACTTGAGGTCCTCGAAGACGAATGTGGCGTTGGGGTATCTCCTCACAAGGTCTGTGGTCAGTTTATGGAGAGAATCTTCGATACGGAGCCTTTGCCTCCCTCGCGTCTCTTCCAGCTTCTTGGCTCGTTTCTGCGGGTTCTTCAAGTGGAGCTGGAGCCGCCTCCGTCTTCTTGAGAACGAGTCCTGTATGTGCTCTATGTTGCCCGTTGGTATCGTGACTGGGTGACCAAGCCGCCCGTCATCTATCGGTGTGCAGTCTATGGTCGCGAAGTTCAGGTCGACCCCGACCAGCGCGTCGCCGAGAGACTTGGTGGCGGGCCCGTCCACGAACGTTAGAAACAACCGGCCATCTGTCAGAGTTATCTCACCGAGCTTGCCCTGCGAGTATGCATCCCACTTCTTGTGGTTCGGTCTGAACCTGACGTACTCGTACTCGTGGGGCCTGATCGTGACCCTGATTGTCACTTGACCATCTTCATCCTTCGTCATCTTGAACAGCTCGCCGTCTATCCTCATCGACAGCTTCTCCAAAGACGGCAGCGCCAGCTTCTTGTGCTTCTTCCTGTAGGCCCGCAGGAGCGCTACCGCCTTGCTGCAGACAGGGTTGATGTGGTGGCGCGCGTAGGGCATCGACGACACGAACCAGGGCCTGACCTTCTTCCTGAGCCTGACGGGTGAAGGGATTTTCCCATCGTTGAGCCTGGCGTCCACCAGAGCATAGGCGAGGGCCGTCCTCGTGGCGTCACACATGTCGGAGAGGTGGGAGAGCACCTGCGGGCTCGGTTCGAACTCGATTGCAATGGTCCGCTTCTGTCCGAGGGACTTCCAGAGATGACTCACTGTTCAGTCGCCTCCAGCGCTCTCTTTGCCTTGTTCCTCGCGGCCCGCTTCCCGTACAGTCGAGCACAGAAAGAAGTGAGGGCGTCGATCATGTCCTGGACGAGGTCGTCCTTCATCTCCGTGTCGTTGACGATGACAACCTTCCTGTTGGACGGAGCCAAGGCCGATTCGATGTATTCAGACCCGAACCTCGCGAGCCTGTCCCTGTGCTCGACAACGATAGCCGAAGCGGATGGATTCTCCAAAACCTTCATCAGTTTCTTACGGTGCCCGTTGAGCCCGGAGCCGATTTCTTGGACCTCCTGAGTTACGTGTAGTCCTTGAACTGCGGCGTAGTCCCTAAGGCGCTGCATCTGCCTGTCAAGGTCGACTGCTTGGTCTCCTGAAGAGACCCTTGCATACAGAACTGCGTTGTTAGTCGTCACTGGGAGCTCGTGTACCAAGATGGTACCAGTCGGAAGCTGTTCCACCGGCCTCGGGAACTTTCCGCTTCTGAAGAGGCGGTACGCTGTCTTGTAGTCGAGGCCGTTCTTCCTGGCCCAGTCGGCTAGTTTCAACACAATTGTACTGTCTCCGACTACTTAACGACCAATGTTCAATGGTACGGTTTGGTACCAACTGGTATCAAAAGTGATTACTGTTGCCTACCCTGGACCGGCTGCTGGGAGACGGATACCCCGACAAATCGGCGATTCCGGTGGTCGGGCCCCCGGGCGTTGGCAAGGAAGCGTTGGGCCATCTCTTTACAAAATCGGCGCCAGTGGAAGGCGACTTCTCCTTCTACGTGACAAAGCGTTCAGTTCGGGAAGTGCTCAGGGACGCGGGCGGATTCGGGGTCAACTATCAACAAAGAACACCCGTGTGGATGGCGCGCGAGGGTCTGCTCTGAAATTCAACGTGAACGACCTGGCAGGGTTGTCTTTACAGGAGCGCAAGGTCACTGGTTCCCCTTGACAAGCGGGCGTTTCCGATCAATTAATCCGCGAATTCCGCCTACAGCCTGCGGGAGAAATCGGTGTATTTCCGACCAAGAAACTGGTCGGAAGTCCCGGCGACCGCACATTAGTTTCAGGCATCTCCCTGCGGGTTTGAGCGAAACTGCTGCAAGACTTAAGTATATCCCAATACGTATATCCCCTGCATGGCAACCACAGTGAAACTGCAGAAAATAGGGAACAGCATCAGGGCAACCATACCGAAGGAGGTCGCAGAATCACTAGGCCTGAAACCGGGTGAGGAAATGATTATTGACGCAGGAGACCACACCGTTCTTCTGAGGAAGCGAGGGAAGAGGAGCGTTTCCGACCTCTATGGTGCCCTTCGAAGGGCAGAAGGAAAAGTCGAACATTGGCCAACTCCAGAAGAAATCAAGGATATCTGGGAATAGATTCTAACGTACTGATAGCTTACCTGGTTCCGGAGCATCCTGACCATGACGCGACGAAGGTTTTGGTCAAGAGGAACCACGCGGTGAATCCGACAGTCGTTCATGAAACATATCATGCGTCAGTCTTCAGGCTGAAGAGAAACCCCGGGGACACGGTCAAGACCCTACTTGATTACATTGACCTCGCCCTTACCTTGCCGATCGACACCACGACGGTCAGGCGAGGGCTCAGACTGGCCGCTAAGCATTCTCTGGGGGGCAGAGACGCGTTGATCCTGGCTTCCTATTTGCTTTCCAAGCAGGTTGGAACTTTTGTGACGATGGACAAGTCCCTACTCGCACTGAAGGAGCTGAGACTTGGGACCAAAGCTCTCGAGATAACCTCGCCAGCGAGATTGTGACATCTGAATGTGAGCGGGTTCGGGCCCGCCGCCCTCGTGTCTAGAACAAGTTCAAGGATGACGACATCTGCGAGTATCTTCGACCAATTTTCTGGTGGGAAATCCCGGGGACCGCACATCAGCGGGCAGTTTCACCCATGGGCCTGGGAAAACCTGCAAGACGGGAGACTGACTTCAATACCGTGTCAGGATGCTGGATTCGTATGTCTATGAAGTTCACAATCAGATTGTACAAAGGCGAGAAATACTACATCGCCAGGGTTCCGGAGCTGGGCATTACGACGCAAGGCGCCACGAGAGAAGAAGCTAGACAGAACCTTCGGGAGGCTATCCAAACCCATCTCGAAGCAATGGCCGACTATGCAATGGAGCATGGCAAGGTAGCCATCGAGAAAGGACAGCCTATCCCTGCAGAGTGACAGGTTGAGCAGGCTTCCAGCGATATCTGGAAGGGACCTAATCAAGATTCTGACGAAACGGTTCGGATTCAGGGTCCCTAGGCAAAGGGGAAGCCACGCTACTCTAACCAACGGTGTCTCGTCCATCGCTGTGTGCTGAACTACAAACCCTCCCCGACCACAGTTGCTAACAAATCGCCTTGAAAGGTGTGTGACAGCTTATCGCACAAGAATCTTTTCATCGTTGACGTAATCGCTTCTTGCTTATCCTTCGCGATTGTAAACGTACGGGCTGCCTTTCAGAAAGGACTGACCGGACCTTGCGGATGAATTGACGGTATCGCGATAGAGTCCGTGAAGGTGAGACCTGACTGCGGGCGCAGCAAGTTCACCTCAGCAGAGTGATTAACAACTCAAATGCCAACCGCGCGTGGAGAAGGTCTCCGAGGCCCTGAAATCGTTCAACGACGTCGACAGCCTCAGCCAGCCGGGGACCCCGCCCTACACCCTCTTCGTTTATGGGGGGTTCCGGAAGGGGTGATTATCAACCAGCTGGAGAAGAGGCAGGAAGTCTTCGACTTCTCGGCGAGTTTCAGGACCGTTTAGTACGGCCGCACTTCTGGACAGACAGCCTGCGGAGACAATAGTCGAGATCAAGTCGGAATGACGACATCGCCTCGCTACCGATCAAGAGTTCGTCGAGTCCTGGCCAGGTCTCGATGTACCCTTCCACCGACGCTCCAGCCTGTTTCACTCTGAGACGGCCGTATGTTCCCTTCGATTCTATCCTATTCCCATTGGCCAGGATAAGGGTCTTCTTCAGAGGTTCGAAGTCGCCAAGTGCAAGGTCGTCGAAGACATCTTCGGGGACACCCAGAAACCCACCGTATCCGGTGTCGAGGACTGCCAGCACCTCTCCGGTGGCAGGATATCGTCTGCCAAGTAGGACATTTTCGACCGAAACCTCAAGGGTGGGGGAGGAGTCCAGGAAGCCGCTCAACCGCGCCTATTCCTCGGGCCTGTTCTGACCACGGGATTGACAGGCGATGTAGGTTCTATCCTGATCCCCCTAGGTTCTATGCCGGCCCGCCTCAGCTTCTCCGCCAATTCTCCAAGGTTGTCAGCGACGGCCACGACCTCCCCGGCCCTGAAGGCCCTGAACCCATGGGCGCGTCCCGAGGCGCCCTGACGGTCCAGTACCTCCTTGATGGCACCTTCGACCAGGGAGGAAAGGGTCCCCTTCCTAGACCCGTAGACCTCCCTCACCACTTTCCGCAGCCTGCGCACAGTCTCCTCCGACAACGAAACGGTGACGTTAACCATCGCAATATGAAATATTCAAATCATATTTAAATCTCCACATCGGCTGCTTGAGGTCTCGGGAGGCCCGATTCTCAGAGCCGGACAGCCTGCAACAGCTGCGGCAGGTTGTTTGCGGCCACCAGGGCGTAGAACACGTTGGAGAAGATGAGCGCTACGAAGACCGCGAGCTTGAGCGCCCTGAGCGTCGTTGGGCGCCTGAAATCGTCTGCTTTCAGAAGAGCGACGTATCCCATGGGAATGAACGGCAGGTACTTTACGAAGAGGGCGGCGGCGAACCCGAAGGGGTGATTCGAGAAGAGATATGCCGCCACCGGGTTCAGCTCCTGGAAGCCGCGTGCTTGCATCCCGATCAGAGTCGAGAAGACATCCAGGGCGCTCAAGCAGGCCAGGGTGAGGAGGAGAGGGAACAAGAGGGCGCTGATTCGTTCCAGACTGGCTCGCATTGCCCACTCTTCTGCGCGTCTCTGCAGGGACGCAAGGCGCGCGAAGATGGCCGCAGCAAAGGGTGAATCCTGCTTCATCGATGTGCCGACCTAGAGCCGGAATCCGTGTTCTGGACCTGTATTAAAACTCCATCTTCTGGAGCGCAGATTGGCCCTACGGAATCCTCTGACCTCTCGTGGGGCACGTCTTCCTCAGACTTTCCCGATATCTACACCACGACCGTGGCCATGACCTTCGACCCATCGTTACGCGGGGAAAACCAGGTCACCGCGGTGCTCTTTGACTGGCAGTTCCGGGGCCACTTCCTCGTCCTCGCATTTGAGTATCCATCAGCCGTCCCCATGTTCTACGCTGTCTTCCTGGAGGACCAGCGGGGGAACGCCCGTGGGGGTCAGGGTAGTAGAGCTCAGCGTGCCTGCGTCCCTATCAGGCACAGACCTGTTGCTCCTGTACGTCGTCGGCATCAACAACGTCCTTGCGCTGTTCGGTGGTCAGGGTGTCGGCCGTGTGCGGCAGCCACATCCCGCGAAATGGATTGGAAACCCCTATTCCGTGTCCACAACCGTTATTTAAAAAGCCCGGACGTTCCTGTTCCAATGAAAATCAAGGCGAATCACGGAAGAAAAGCTATCTCGCCAATCATAGCAACAGTTCTCATCATAGCAGTCACACTCATAGCAGCAGTCGCAATCGGAGGCTTCGTCTTCGGCTTGTTTGGTTCAGCAACCAATACAGCACAGATTCAAGCGGTCAACGTATCGATATCTCACTTAACACCAAGCACCACTTTCACTGCGGCATGTGCCACAGCTCCCGGCGGTGGCGCCTTCGTTCAACTCTCTAACTCGGGGAGCGCGAACGCAGTCGTTACGTCGGCCTCCTTAACTTACGGGGGCTCCACGTACAGCGCTACTCCATCAGGAGGGGCAACTTGTACAGCCACTTCAGGTAGTTCATTGTATCTCACGATTTCAGCTATCGGGTTGGGCACTGCTTCAGCTGGGCAACAGTTCACGGGCTTCGTTGTAACGAACAACGGAGCACAAGTCGTCTTCACAGGCACGTTCTCGTAGAGTAAGAGAACTACAAGCGCTGCCATGGCCAAGCGCAGGTCCTAGGACATGGCGCGCTCTCCTCTTTTCCTTGGAAAGTGATTGAAGTTGGTAGGACACACTCACGACTCGAAAAACACCAGCCGTACAGAGATCTTCTCTGCGATATCATTAGCCGTAAGCACCGCTGTTTTCCTCAGCCTAGTCGTGGGAAATTATCTTGTCTTTTCTTCGAATCACTCGGT
>CAYYYU010000043.1:0-12187 GCA_964476175.1 uncultured Nitrosopumilales archaeon | reverse complement strand
CGAGGATAATCTGGCTGGAGACACCCACGAACCCCCTGATGAAGCTCTGCGATATCAGAGAGATTTTCAAAATCGCGAAGGGGGCCGGCATCGTCACGGTCGTCGACAATACCTTCGCCACCCCATATTTCCAGAACCCCTTGAAGCTGGGGAGCGACATCGTCGTTCACAGCGCTACCAAATACCTCGGAGGCCATAGCGATGTTGTAGGTGGAGCGTTGATGCTCTCAGACGACGACATCTTCGAAAAGGTGAAGTTCAATCAGAACGCCGTGGGGGCTGTCCCGTCCCCCTTCGACTGCTTCCTGGTGTTGAGAGGAATCAAGACCCTTGCTCTAAGGATGGAACGGCACGCATACAATGCCCAGAAGATAGCCGACTACTTGGTTTCCCACCCTAGGGTGAAGAGGGTGAACTATCCCGGCCTGGAAGGGTTCCCTCAGCATGCCTTGGCACAAAGGCAGATGTCGGGCTTCGGGGGGATGCTCTCCTTCGAGTTGAAGGGAGGGATGACCGAAGCAAAAAAGGTCCTGAGTAGGTTTGCAATCTTCTCCCTGGCCGAAAGTCTGGGAGGAGTAGAATCGCTGGTCGAGCATCCTGCCACCATGACGCATTCGAGCATTCCGAAGACAGAAAGGAGGAAGGTTGGCATCTCGGATTCCCTCATTAGGGTCTCCGTGGGGATAGAAGAGGTCGAAGACCTAGTGGCGGACATGGAACACGCGCTTGCTTGACTGTGAACGAGAAGACGACCAAATTCACCTCGGCGCATGAAGGGTTGTCCTTCTACTTCTGCTCGGCGCAGTGCAAGAGGACCTTCGGCAGCGACCCTCACAAGTACGGCCATCCCAAGTAGCCTGGCCTTCGTTTCAACATCCGCAGAGCTATGCCAGGGGATTGCAGCAGGCCCTTTACCAATCTGCGCCATGATTCGGACTCGGGACCTCAGCGGAGAAGCGAATCTCGTTCTCATAGTTGGAAATCGTCTCAGGGGCTTGTATGAGAAACCTAAGGCGTTAGGCACCCGGGATGGATAGAAAGCCGAATCCGGACAGAGGAGAGGTGGAATTCGGATGATTCTTTCAGGTAGTGGCGGCGCTGCGGGACAGGGGACCCCCAGCACCAGGAGCCTCGCTGTCCTCCTCGTCGTCCTGGCCATCGTCTGGGTCCCGTTCGCGTACTACTACGTGATTCCGAGCACGGCAGTTACCAGCGGAACACCCACCAGTCCTGGCCGTTCATCGGGGACGTCGAACTCCGTCTATCAGCTGACACTGGTGGAGATAATGGACACGCCCTGGAACTCGACAATGGCTCAGCCCCAGTTCTTTGTGATAGGGCCAAAGGGGATGACGCCCGCCGACAACATATCTCTCCCCGCCAGGACGCTCATCCAGCTCACGATAGTGAAGTGGACCCTCCCCTTTAGATACATTTCTGGGCTCCCAAGCCTCATAGTTTTCATCGTCAATTGTTCACCTTGGCCTCCACGGTGACTTTGCCCCTCCTCCAGGCGTCCAGGTATTCGCATGGCGTCATGTAGTCCAGGGCCGAATGAATCCTGTTGCGGTTGTAGTCTGTGAACGCCTCCTCGACCGTGGCCTCCGCCTCCTGATGGCTACCGAAATCCCTTGGCCAGATGTACTCGCGCTTCAGTGTCTTGTGGAAAGACTCGACGAACCCATTCTGCTCAGGGGTGTGGTAGAGGATGTACTCGACGTTCAGGCCGAGGGCGTCCATCGAGTCCTTGAAGGCGTGCGAGGTGTACTGCGGTCCGTTGTCGCACCTCAGGGTCAACCCCCTCGGGTCTGCCTCCCCGTGGGAGGCGAGCGCGTTGTTGACAGACATTATCGCGTGTTCCTTCACGGCCGACCTCTCGAAGGCGTACCCGAGCCACTCCCTGTGGAAGACGTCGACCACGTTGAAGAGGTACGACCACCTGTCCGAGTTGCCGCACCAGAGGCAGGTCATGTCCGTCTGCCAGAACTCGTACGGCCTGGATGCTTTCACGACCTTCGAGGCGGACCTGATCACCTGGCTCTTGGTCTTCGCAGGCTCTATCCAGTTCAGCGCGTGGAAGACATTCTGCACGCGCTTCCTGTTCACTGGGACGTGCAGCTCTCTGGCGAGCTGCGCGGTCATCCTCCTCGTCCCGTAGAAAGGCCTCTGGAGCGCTATCTCCTCCACCTTCTTGACGATGGCCGGGTCTGGCTAAGGCCCTCCGCACTGGCTTGTAGAAGTAGGAGCAGCTCGACATCCCGGAGTATCGCAGGGCCTTCCTCAGGCTCATCCCTTTCTCCTCCTCGCCCTCGAGCAGGAGTCTGATGGCTGTCATCTTCTGCTCCCTTCCAGCGCTTTCTTAGGGAGTCGTTCGCGATCGTCAATTCGCCGATGAGCTTCTTCAGGCGCTCGTTCTCGTCCTGCAGCTCCCTGCTCGCGTCGCCGTTCCTGCGACCGGATGTGAGGCCGAGCTTCCCCGCCTCGAGGAACTTCTCCTTCCAGTCGTAGAACGTGTTGGGCACGACACCGTGCTTCCTGCAGAGCTCGGCTATCGAGATCGACGTGTTGATCGACTCCATGACGATGCGGATTTTGTCTTCCGCCTTCCACTTCGATTGGTAGACCATGGCCTATGCGCTCACCTCCTCTTCTCCCGCCCCCGGTATGTGTATCCCTTGGGGCGTTTCTACTGTTGAAGGGTCCACACCAAGAGCCACAGGACATCCAAGCTGGTGTCATACTCTCTACTCGGCGGCTTTGTCGGTGCACTTGTGATGGGCGCCATAGCCTACATGATGCCGACACCTAACACAGGAGGCGCGCCCTTCTTCGTCGCTGCTGCGATGCTGATGGGCATGGGTTCCATGTCGTACGCCGCGGGTTGGATGCTTCACCTGATCACTGGGATCATCGTCGGAGCCATCTTCGGCGTCGTCGTTGCGAAGGTCTCCAGCCTAAGACTCAGGAGTCCCGGAAGGGCTCTGGGACTCGGCGCAGCCGCTGGGTTCGTCATCTGGGTGGTCTTCTTCATGCCCATGATGGCGATGCTGATGCCGACCCTGATGGGAATGGGCACTATGGTAGGCGGCAGCTTCGTCGCACACATAATCTTCGGGCTTGTTCTAGGTGGTGTGGCTTCGCTAGCCATCCCCAAGGGAGGCTCGTTCAACTGCCCTGCCTGCGGTGCGACCTTCAGCACAGAGGCAGAACTCAAAGAGCACGGCAAGATGCACATGGCAAGCAAGCCAGCCCAACAGTTCAAGTGCTCAGCATGCGGAGCCAGCTTCTCCACTCAGCAGGAACTGATGGACCACAAAGCGAAGGCACATCCGATGTAGAGATGCAAAGACAGCAGCGTAGGAGTGGACATCTTGCGCTTCCCTTTTTTTGGTCAAAGGTTTCGGGAGGAACCGGGTTCACAGGAAGGTTAAACAGAAACTGGAAGCAGAAATCCCTCCGGATGCAACAAACAGCTTTGCACCGCACAGCATTCAGCATCAAGTGGGAGTAAACTTTGATCAAGTTCGACGAAGCAGTGATTGAAAGAGTAAAGCGCACAATGCAGTATGTGAGGGAACACGAAAAGGACCTCCCTCCCAGAACGATTACGGTAAGGCTGTCGAAGCACGACGACTTTCTTTCAAAGGCATCTCGCGAGGGAAGCGGTCTCACCTGGTACTCTGACGAATCAAAGGAGAGGGGAGGACAAGAGAAGGGCGCGAGTCCGCTGTCATACCTGCTCTCGAGCATGGGCTTCTGCCAGTTCGTACATTACACCGAGCACTCAATCGTAGACGGACTTGTACTCGAAACACTGCAGATGAAGATAGACGGAAAGATTTCGATGCAGAGACCGAGGAGGTTCACGGAGATAACCTATGAGGTCAGTATTGCGAGTTCTGAGAGCGACGAAGCCGTCCGAGGACTGGCAAAGAAAGCTGCGGAAGACTGCTATGTGACAAATACCCTCAGGCGCTCGTGCACAGTCACCGGAACCATAATTCACAATGGAAAGCTGATAGACGAGCACCACTGATGTCTGCGATTCAATCGCGAGTCAAACCGATTTGAGAGCATCGCTGCCAGCGGAGAAATCAAGCATGCAGGAGGAATGCCCGTTGAAGAGTATGGCTACAGCTCCACCAGGTCGGAGTATGTTTCTGTACGTCTCGCTTTCAGCCTTTGTCGCCTGAACGACTTCATCTCAGAGAGATCCAAGTCGGCCAGAAGAACAGCTGGTTCGGCACCCGCTTTCTTGACTGGTCGTGGATAGACGATACCGTCCTCGCTAGCCGAAAGCCCGACAACGAGACTCTGGCCAATGAACCTTGGAGGACCTACACAGTTCGGACTCACAATTGGCACTCTGTTCTCAAGTGCCCTCGCTTTGACGTAGAGTTCCCAAGGCTCCAAGCCTGCAGCGATTATCTTTGCCGGTGCGAATATCATCTCCGCACCTTTGAGAGTCAGAATTCTCGCCACTTCTGGGTAGACAAGATCGTGGCAGATCGCAATTCCGACCTTCGAACCAGAGACATCGAATATTGTGTAGTCATTCCCTGGAGCGGCCAATCGCCTCTCCCTACCAAACAGGTGAGTCTTTCCTTGTCGCCCAACCACTCCTTTCGGACCTATGACGACGCTCTCGACAGTCACTCTGTCGCTTCGTAGACCGAAGTCAGCACCCAAGATGACGCTTATGTCTGCCTCCCTCGCAACCTCTGCGAAGAGTCCAACTTCTTCTTCGATGTTCGGGTTACTGCCAGGAATCCAATGCTCTGGCAGGCAAGCAATCTGTGCTTTTCTCCTTGCAGCTTCTCTCACCATCCTGATTGCTCGTTCCTCCACCTTGTCCAATGTGCCGGAGCAGTCGAGCTGTAGGGCCGCGACGCGACAGAAGTTCCGCTTCACTTCGCCCGAATCCTCTCGAGGACCTCGTCCAAGATTCTGTTCGCAATACTAATCTTTCGCGCCCTTGGAACTCGGACCTTCCTCCCTGCCGAATCCACTATCAGAACCTCGTTCTCGTCAGACCCGAATCCTACTCCTTCGACGCTTACATCGTTAGCCACAGCCATGTCCGCCTTTGCGTTCCTGAGTCTCTGCATCGCGTTCCTAGCCATCTCCTCTTCGCTGAGTGAATACACTGCCCTGAATATCGTCAAGAACGCTTTGGGATTCAACTTCTTCAGCTCATCGACCAACTTTGGGGTCCTAATCAGTTGGAGGGTCAGCCTCTCGCGCGAAGACTCGATCTTCCCCTCGTGCATCCTTGCAGGTCTGTAGTCCGATACTGCAGCTGCAGCAAATACGGCGTCGTACTTTCCATTCGCAAGCTCTTCCTTGACCTTCTGGCGCATCTCTTCTGCACTCCGGACGTGAATCACCTTAATATTTCTCGGGGGCTCCGCCGAACCCGGTCCGTAGACAAGTGTGACACTTGCGCCCCTTTCCTTCGCTGCGGTCGCGAGCGCGACAGCCATCTTCCCAGAGCTCCTGTTGGTCAGTACCCTGACGGAATCTATCGGCTCCACAGTCGGGCCACCGGTTATGAGGACTCCGAGGCCTGTCATGTCTTTATCCGAGAGTTTGGAGATCGTCGCTGCCACAATCTCCTCGACGCTGGCTAGCTTCGCCTTTCCTTCTTCCATGGTCGGTTGTATGAAGGCGACTCCGGCTCCTTCGAGCTTCTTCATATTGTCCATAATTATTGGATGGCTCATCATCGTATTGTGCATTGCGGGCGCGACAAGCATGGGAATCCTCGCCCCGAGGGCCGATGAGACCAGAGAAGTGACAGGCGTGTCGTCGATTCCAGCTGCCATCTTTCCTATGGTGTTCGCAGTCGCTGGAGCTATGAGGACAAGGTCGGCTTTCTCTGGACCCGAGGTGAACATGACGTGTTCAATCTTCCCAGTGAGTTCGGTCACGACTGGGTTTCCTGTGGCCCACCCCATCAGGTTTGGGTGAATGATTTTCTGAGCCCCACTAGTCATGAATGCGTGCACGACAGCGCCGTGCCGCATCAAGCTGCGTGCGATGTCAGCCGCCCTGTATGCCGATACACTCCCCGTGACCCCGACGACTATTCTTCTTCCCCTGAGCTCGTCTCCCTCCGAACCCACAATGTCCTCCGACGGGTGCTTCACGGAAGCGCAGCCGAAGACGTGAAATTTATCGTTATGGACTGGTAAACTCATTGCAATATTCTGAGGTATAGCATGATGCACGCTAGATGGACGAATCCCATGTAAGCCTCCGGTAGTCTGTCGTACCTTGTGGCGACCCTCCTGAATGCTTTGATCCATCCGTTGAATCGCTCTATCATGGACCTGACGTGGTTGTACGCGGGTCTGTCGAATTTTCGTGGCCGGCCTGGTCTCTTCTTCTTTCCCGGTGGCTCCGGCATCTGTGACCTGATCTTCTTACGGTCCAGATAGAACTTGTTCAGGGGCATGTTGTATTTGGTGTCGGCGTAGACGGTCTTCGGCCTCCTCCTTGGTCTTCCAATTCCGTGCTTGACGCTGATTGACTCCATGACGGGGATGAGCTTCCTACCCTCGTGCTGGTTGGCAGGACCAATCACGACGGCTACGGGAAGAGATTCCTTCGTCGTCACCGCGTGTATCTTCGTCCCCTTGATGTGCTTGTGACCGTCATAGCCAACCTGCCTTCCCCTTTTTTGGCCGGCACCGTGGTGCTGTCTATCGAGAGCTCGTCCATCCTGACGATTCCTAGAGAGTATCCCTTCGAGACGAGATAATCGAGAATCTTCTTCCATGTCCCATCCTCCTCCCACCTCTTCAGCCTCCTCCACGCCGTGGTGTAGTGATGGCTGTAGCCTGTCTTCTTCAAGTTCTCCCACCTGCATCCTGTGCTGAGGACGTAGAGTATAGCGTCGAGCGTCTCTCTGTCGTCCGCTCTTGGTTTTCCTGGGCCAGTCTGTCTCGCTATGAGTGGTTGTATCGTTTGCCATTGGTCATCTGTCAGTTCGTCTTCCATCCAATCACCTCCACTAACGGGAAGCATCTGACAGTTCCTACTCAATACACGAGTGAAGAAAGGTTGTCAGTCAGCACAAAGAATATTGCAATGAGTTCCTTATGGAAAGCACTTTAGAATTGGATGCATTCTAGGGGCGAGCACAAACGGACTCATGGCAACGGTCGGATTCTACAATGATCCTCTGCCCGCGTCAGCCGCGACCCCCTCTGTAGAGATATGGTATCCTATCGTAGGACATCTCGAATTCATTGAGCAAACGCCCGACCGGCCAATGAGAGTCTTGATGGACCACATTTACGAGCTTGCAGGCAACCAAGATCAACTTCTGGACCTAAAGATCAAATCCCGGAAAGAAGACCGAGGGAATCGGATTCTATGCCAAAGTCAGTATGCTTCAAGCCGAGAAGATGCGAGGTTTGGCTGACAACCAAGGTACAGTCCGGTTGGAACTCCATCTATTTTTCTCAGCCTTGTATAGAGTAGGAACACTCAGTCAAAAGACATACGGCTATCAGCCCGTTTTCTCATTTGATGTTACCAAAATACAGATGCAAGATTGGATGAAACAATGGTCGAGTTGGCATGCTCAAACCCAAGACCTGCCCGGCTCCGCTCCTAGAGATGTCCTCAATGATTTTGTCGAAGCGATAGCTTCATTCAACGTGAATGCGTTCAAGGGGTCTGTTGCAATGTCGAGACGAGCGCTTCAACAGGCCTTAGAGGACAAAGGAGCTTCTAAGGGAATCGCCCTTGCTGACCAGGTCAGTGAACTGGAACGCAGGAATCTGCTAGATAAAGCGGCAGCAAATCTGGCGCATGGGGTTCGGTACTTCGGCAACTTTGGGGCACATCCTCAAGATGATCTCTTATCTCAAATCAGTTCCGACGAGGCAAAACTGGCACTCGATGTCGTCGAGAAGATTTTGAAGGAACTTTACAAGTAACTAATCAGCTCGTCGCTGTCACGGTGACGGCCTGGCTCATGGTGGCGGCGTTGGCAAACGTAGCTGTCACGACCATCGCATAACTGACCCCGGCAGTCACGGAAGTCCCTGTGGGGAAGACGGCGGTGCTGGTCCCGCCTCCCGGCGGAATCGGACTGCCTGCCGAGGGTGAGGGGTTCCAGACCACGCTTGAAGGCACGATGGCGCCAGAAACTGTCAGCCCTGTCAGGGCGACCGACCCGGAGTTCACGACGGTAACGACTATGGTCCCCTGCCCCTGTCCGTTGGGGACTGCGAGGTTGGCGCTGACCTGGACTTGGGCCGTCGTCTCCGCCTTGGTGACTGTCGAGTCGAAGTAGCTGTAGAGCACGCCCATGGCGACCACCGTCATGGCGATGACCAGAATTGTGGCGATAATCTCCGATATCGCTGACCGCCCCCTGCCCCGAAGCCGCAAGAAATGTCAAGCAATTGGCTGGCTGCGTGATATAACATCGGTATCCCGCTCCGAGGCCCTCGACGTGAAGGCCGTCGCATGGGCACGTTAAATCGAAAGGCGATGGTTTCCGCTGGCTTGTTCGAGTTTCCCGAAACGGAGTCTTCGCGACTTCGGAAGTCCCACGAGAGAAGGTCCCGGTTCGAGATGATGCTGGACGTTCTCCAGGTTGTAAAGGCCTCTGAAGAGGGGCCGACGCAGATCATGTACAGGGCGAACCTCTCCTGGTCAATCTGCCGGGGAATGCTGGACCGCCTGGCGGCGAAAGGGCTCGTCGGGGTGGTCTCTGAAGGAGGACGGAAGCGCTACGGGATTACGCCAAAAGGCGCCGAAGTCCTGCGTGCATACACAATAGCGGCCGATGAAATCGAAGACTAGCGCCCGGGGCCCGGGCTGACAGGGTGCCCGCAGTCGGGGCATACCCCTTCGATCAGGTTCTCGCATCCCTTCGCGCACTTGCAGCGCTGGGCCCGGCACCTGTAGCACAACGGGTCTCCGGGCGTACCTTGCTGGGTAAAAAGCAGAAGGCCGTCTAATCTGTGTCGGATCGTAGGAGGGGAAGCACAGAAGGGGGTTCTGGCCGCGTTAAAACTGGCCTGACCCTCGCCCCGTGTGATAAGCCCGGTTTCCTTCCTTCTCCTCTACACGCCGTTGCCGTGGCTGCTGATGATGTACGTCGCATCATACAGGCACGACCTCGCAAGGGTGGCCAGGCCCCTGAGAGACCGGTGCGGCCTGCGCACCTGGTGGTCGGTCTGCGTCCAGCTCAAGCTCATCCCTGCCGAGACCCCAAAGCCCCCAAGGAGGATATGGAAGGAACCAACCCTCCTTGCAGTAATCGCCGCCGGTTCGGTTAGTGCATCCTGGCTCCTGCCCTTCTTCCCCCAACCCTGGTACTACCAACTCCTGCTTCAAATCATCTCCGCCTTGGTCCTCTTTTTCGCCCTCGTCAGTCGAATCGGAAGGCTTCCCTCGAAGCCGTATGCTGACTCCCTGCCCTACCCCCGCTTGGGATCAAGAATCAGGCACCTGCATAAGGGAGACAAACCATGAGAGGAAAGCCGAAGGCCGTAGAGGCAGAAAAGGCCCGCTTCTTCGACGTCAGCCTCGTCAACGCCAATGTGATGTCTGTCCCGAAGTTCCCGCAGCCGCAGCGCCTCATGGGCGAGCTGGTTCACTCGATCCAGGCGGTCAACCCCACGTTCGCCTGGGTCCAGTTCCTCTTCAGGCGCGCCGACTACTCCAGGTCTCTGGTGGCCCTCAAGAACGCAATGCACTACGCCCAGCAGGAGATCAAGACTCCCAAGAGGAGCATCATCGACGACAGCGAGTACGACAGGCCAGAGCTCTACCGCGACTGGTACAAGCGCTCGGGCGAGCGCATCAAGAGAATCGACTCCATCACGCACGCCCCCCACGTCGTCCTGGCTATCCAGGGGATGTGGGTCGGCGACCCGGGCCACCTCTCCGCCCTGCCTTTCGGGGACTGCTACGACGAGCACGACCGCCTGGGCACCTTCGTCTACAGGGATCCCAGGATGCTCCTCGAGCTCGTCGAGAGGAGCATGGTCAACGACATCTCCTCCTACATCGCGAGCTACGCCCGCTCCCGCCTTGAGCCTCCTTCGTTCCTCATCACCCAGGAAGAAGTCCCGTACTACCTCCACCTGCCGGTAGCCACGTCGCCTGATTTTCTGGGGTCTCTCGGCGGCGGGACACCATACTCTCCCGATGTGCCTCCAGGGGCTGTGGAGCGGAAGGGCGCCGCCGAGGCAAGCCCGAGCACGTCGATCGTCCTGGCTACGCCCGCCGCCGATGTCCGGGTGCTCAGGCTTTCGAAGGTCCCCAGAATCACCGAGCCGCTGAAGGACGATCAGGCAGAGAGGCTGGCGCTCCTGCCTCGCCAGAGCGTCAGGGGCTTCGAGTTGCTCTTCGAGTCCGGGGCCACGCAACTCCTCCTCTCCGCAAGGAGTGGACCGGACCTGGACGAGTACCTGGGGGTGATGGAGTCCGTGTACGGCAAGCTGGACGTGACGGAAACGCAGGCCTTGCCCTACTTCCTGAGGCAGGTTCCCAGGCTGGTGGGACTGGTCTGACGCCCTGAGGCGCCTCCCCGCGTTAAATCGTGCCGCGGCAGTCTTGGTTGATTGTGATTGGGCCAGACCTTCAACACCGATGACATGCTCTTCCACATGCTCATCACCGGCGGGACGGGGAGCGGAAAGACAAACGCCGTCCTCCACATGCTGAACCTCCTCTTCGGCAAGAAGGAGAAGGGGAAGCCTCAGCCCGCGCTGTTCCTCTTCGACCCCGGAGGGGACGCCTCAATCGACCTGCTCTGCTCAATCCCCGAACCCGAATGGAGGGCACGTGCCGTGTTGCTCGACCCCCAGTACGTCGCCTTCGGCTTCAACATCCTCTCCCTCCCCGAGGGGTTGACCGCCGAGGAGAAGACGGACGTCCTACAGACGCAGGTCGAGGAGTTCTCCCTCCTCCTTTCTGACGTCTTCAACACGGACGCGTCCAACGCCCCGCGCCTGATGTGGATTTTCAAGGGGGCCCTCTACTACCTCTACACCTTCACCGACTCCCCGACCTTCTGGGACCTCTACAACATCATGCTGATGTTCACCAAGAAGAGCGCCAACGAGATCGGGGAGCTCCTGCGGAGGCGGGGCGTCCATGCCGAGGTCATCAAGGAGACCATCGAGGCGATCTCAAAGCTCCCGCAGGAGGCCTACATGCCCGTACTGAACAGGATATCCAACTTCGTCCTCCCTCCCTCCTCGATGACCTTCCGGACCTTCTGCGCCAGGAAGTCGACAATCGACCTGGAGAAGCGGATGGAGCCGGGGATGCTCACCATATTCAGGATGCCCAGCAGCCTCCCGGGAGAGTTCAGGAGGCTCTTCGCCTCGGCGGTGGTGATGAAGCTCTACTTCGCCAGCGTGAAGCGCGCGAAGAGGCTGGAGAGGGCAGGGGAGCAGCCGGTCGCCAGGACGCCGGTCATCCTCGCCGCCGACGAGTTCCGCGACATCGCCCAGCTCCAGATCCTCAGGACAGTCCTCTCACAGTCGCGCAAGTACGGCCTCTACCTGTGGATGGTCGTCCAGACCCTCTCCGAGATCCCGGCAGGATTGATGGACTCCATCGAGTCCAACGTCGGCTCGATCCTGGCGTTCAGGGGGAGCCCCGACGACGCGAGGAAGCTCGCCAAGCTCCTCCACCCCCAGAAGACCGAGGCCGTGGAGCACCTGATCCCAGGCCTGGAGGACTTCGCCGCTGTGGTCAGGAAGAGGCCCGTCGGCGGGAAGCCCATCGAGCTCCCGTTCAGGGTCACCTTCCCCAAGCTCGAGGCCCTCGGCGACCCCCTTGAGACCTACCGCAGGGCAATGGAGTTCCTGAAGGTCGAGATGGAGAAGCTGTACGGCGGGACCGTCGGGGACAGGAACCTGGTCTACGAGGAGGAGCTGGCGAAGGCCAAGAAGGAGAGGGGGGACTGCCCGCTGGGAGGGCCGCTCTACTGGATGCCCCTCGCCTACCTCCACCACCTCGGGACAGAGATGGCCTTCTCCCACATGTCGAAGATATTCGAGGAGAGGTGCGGCTGGGACAGGAACGTCCTGCAGATCGGGCTGAACTACCTGGCCGACCGTGGGTACGTCTCCGAGAAGGTCGAGCCGGGCCAGCTCTACATGGGGATGGACCCCCAAACCAGGGAGCCGATGTGGAAGGAGCCCGA
>CAYYYU010000042.1:0-37062 GCA_964476175.1 uncultured Nitrosopumilales archaeon | reverse complement strand
CACTTTGTCCGCGATCACCGCCGGGTTCCGGGGGTCGTCCTCGGGGATGCCCGCCTCAACCTTCCCCACGAGGTCTGCACCCACGTCGGCAGCCTTCGTGTAGATTCCGCCAGAGACCCTCATGAACATCGCAATCAGAGAGGCGCCGAAGCCCAATCCAGCAATTGTAACAGGGTTGGTGGCGATCTCTCCCCCGAAAATCAGGTAGAAGACGGAGAGGCCGAGAAGGTCGAATCCGACGACAGTCATACCCATCACGCCTCCTCCCCTAAAGGAGAGATGCAGCGCGTGGCCGAGCCCCTTCTTCGCTGCCTCTGCTGTCCGGGAGCTAGTCCTGACAGTAACTGCCATCCCTATGTACCCCGCAAGAGCTGAAAGCGACGCTCCGAGCGCAAAGCCGGCCGCCGTTGCTCCGCCCGTGTTGTTGGGGTAATCTATCAGCCCGAAAATCAGGATGGTGATTAGCACGGCGATGGGAGCAATGACCTTGTACTCTCTGCTGAGAAACGCGTTCGCGCCCTGTCTGACCGCGTCAGAGATGTCCGTCATCTTCTGGGTTCCTCTGTTCTGGCGCTTCAGGTAGAGCTCAAGGACCAAGGCGTACAGGAGTGCGACGAGCGCAACCCCGAGGGCTAGAATCCCAAAATCGAGGGCCACGTTTCACGGCGCCCTGGCAAACGTCTTATAAGCTGTTTCCCGAATAAGGAAAGTAACAGATAACGAGGTGTGGGTGGACATCACGACGGTCAGCCAGGGGGTCGGCTAAGATTCTTTCCGACTGAGTTTGGTCAACGCATAGGAGACTATGAAGGGCAGTACAGTCGTGGCCTCTGCATAAAGCGTCACCTGGGCTGCGTTGGCCTTCACCTTTCCCCAAGATACCGCTTCTCTGACTTGGGCACCACTGAGGGAACCATCGTATTCCTGTGCTGTAGTGATGTAACACGCGTAATCAAGACCACCCCTGAACTGATTCCACCACAGAAGGTGATGCTTCGAAATGCCCCCGCCTATGACCAGAGCCCCAGTTTCTTTCGCCTCGTTCACGATGTCGGAAAGCCTTCTTTCGTCCCCGATGACGTCGACCTTGAAATCCCTGTGGCTTTCGGCAAAGAGCCAGATCTGGCTGCCCACAGCTCCGTCCATGATGCCAGGGACGAAGACAGGTATCTTCATCTTTTGAGCCCAGTACAGAAGGGAATCCTTTGAATCGAGGCTCCTGCCGATGGCAGAGCACAACTCCTCCGTAGTGACAGACTTAGTGTCCGACTCGTACAGCCCAGAAAGGAGCGCCTGCATTCTTTTCTCGATGAGGGGACCGTAATTATCCAAGGGGACAAGGACATTGCCAAGCCTGTGATAGCCAGCCTTCCATAGCTGGGCATCGTCCATCTGGAAGCTTCCATGATGGTAGTCGGCAAGGGTCCGCGCGATGTCGTGGTCCAGGGTTCCGCTCGCGGTGATTATCACGTCCACCAGCCCCGCTTTGACCATGTCGATCAGGACCCCTCTCATCCCTGTCGCAGTCGGAGCCGCGGGAAATGAAAGGAACTTGACGCAGCCCTTCTTGGAACCCATCTCATAGAGCAGCTCCGAAGCCTGTGCGAGGTTCTTGGCCATGAAGCCTCCACCCCTGCCCATTTCGTCGACAAGTTTGACGATGTCGGGGGAGAGGGGGACGTGAACGTCCTTTACCTTCTCGAAGGGCGGGGATCGCCTCATGTGACACGCCGCGAGTCCGAATGACCTTTTAACTCTTGGCAACATATTCGCCAAAGCCACTCCCTCTCCCGGCCATTGGAATCCGCCGGATAGAACAGGACACTCTATGCATCGGAATCGAATGTCACAGCCTGGAGATTATTCGCTCGGCTCACGGAACAGATGTGCTAGAAACGGAATCCGATCAGCGGTGCGCCGAGTGTTCCGGGAAGATTATCGACGCAGGCGAAGAACTCGTCTGCGCCTCGTGCGGGGTCGTTGGCAAGAAGGAGGTGATGGATGTCTTGCGAGCCCCCCCACTCCAGGCCATCGACTTCACCGGCCAGGCACTCGGAGGGTACCTCGGGTCGCTTGTGCCGACAAACGAGGAACGGCATACGACTGGCATCTCCGGAGCGCGGACGAGCTACCATTACCTGAAGCTCGTCTCTGACTACGCGGGGAGGGAGGACAGCACGACCTACTCGTGTGCCAAGCTGATAGAACGGACCTGCGACGGCCTTGGCTTGCCCGGGACTGTAATGCGAGAGGCGGTGGTAATCGCGAAGAAGGTCCTGAAATCCCAGACCGCAGAGCGGGTCGGGACAGGCGCCGTCTCGTCCTACTCAATCATAACAGCGTGCAGGATCGTCGGCGCCACCTCGGTCGGCGCACGTGAGGTTATTGCCGCTCACAGGGCGCTCGGAAGGAGGGTGAGCATCTCTGCCCTGATTCAACTCTCTCTGGACTCCCCCTACAGGGCCCCTCCCCGGAAGCCCCAGGACTACTTGGCAAGGATGATCGGGAAGCTATCCTCAGATTCGAGTACACTTGGGGAGCTGAAAGTAGCCGGAATCCGGGATGCGGCTTACTTCAGGATGCTCCGTGACGAGGCATGGGGGGCGCTCGCGCGGGTCGATGACATCTCGATAGCTGGGCACAACCCGTGCGCACTTGCTGCCACGGCCGTCTATGCAGCAGAAGCCGGCCTGGCGAAGCGGGAGGGGAGGAAGACAATCCTCTCTCAGCGCGACCTTGCTCGATGCGCTGGGGTTGCTGAGTATACGGTAAGAGAGCAGTACAGGAAGATCTTCAAACCAGTCCTCATCCTCCGGAACTCTGCAAAACGACGAACCCAGGCTCTTCCAAGCTCAAGCTGAACGGCCCCAGAGGGCCGACCAGTCCAGCCTGAGTCACCCTGATGACGAAGCTTGCGTCGCAGGTTGCGGGAGCGATTGTGTATTCCAGGGAGGACTGAAGACCCTGCACGATGGCCAAGGCCGATAGGCTGGCGGATATCGCTGCGAACTCTTCTCCAATTTGCCCCGCGGTACAGTTTCCTTCGGGAGCGGTCGAGAGCTCAGAGGAGACGTAACCGGAGGCCCAGAGACAGAAGGAGACTGCCCTTTCCAGGTCAACCGGCAAGTGGAGGGTGTGTGATTCGGTCCTGCTGTAGGTGACTCTCCCCCCGGGGTACAACCCGCTGGAGACAAGAGAGACATGCAGGTTAAGGTCGTTGGCGACCCCTCCGTCAAACGGGTTTGCAAGGGAAAGGTTGTCCGGGGTCGTCCACGAAGGACCCGGGGATCCTGTCGCTTTCACCAGTACCCCCTCACTCCCGACGGAGAAGACCAGCCTCTCAAGACTAGCACGGACGTTCGACAGCGCAGTGTTGCAGTCGTACTCGTTGGAGGATAGCAGTGATTGCGCCTGCCCGAGGAGTTCGACGCTGGCTATGCCGTCGAGCACCTGGGCGTTGGTGTAAAGAGCGCTCTCGCCGTCCACGAGGGAAGCGTCCCCCAGGTTCTGTTCGGACGCAGCGACCAGTGTGGCATCGGACAGCAACAGGACAGCAAAAACCAAAGATGCGGCCATCGAGGCCCCTATCGCCCTTCGTTTGCCCAGGCCCGTAGGACCACCACCTTCGATTCGAAGGGAAGGGAGAGGCTCGCGGACGGACGGTCCCCGGGCTGCCCCGGACCGCAGGGGACCCCGCCGATTGTCGCTGACAGGGTGATCGACGAGTTCGAGAACCCAGAAAGACTCGAGCATATCTGGTCAGGGGAGGCGTTCTGGAACCACTGGACCCCCTCAGCGGAGACTGTTGTAAGCAGAAGACCCCTGAGCGATGCCTGCTCAAGATGGCTCGCCGCTGGATTGCTGAACGTGGTTGGGTTCCAGTAAATGATGAAAGATGTGGAGGAAAGACAGATCAGCGCCGCGACCCCCACGTCCAAGACCCTCATCCCGCGACCAGCCTCGACGCGATTATCAGCAGGGCGAAGGCTGCGAACCCGATCACGACTGCGAACATGAGAGCGACGTCGACGTAGGTTTCGACTTCAGCCAATCGCTGACACCTCAACCGTGGACCCTTCAAGGTAGAATCGATAGGACCGCCCGGAGACCAGGGTCACGTTCGGCAGGTTCCAACTACACGCCCCCACTACCGTGGCCAACTGAGCAGTGAGGGCCAACCGGTGTCCCGAAAGGACCAGGGGCTCTCCTGCAGGTGGCGAATAGGTCAAGTTCACGAGTACCCCGGGGCGCAACCCGTTGAGCACCCGAGTCACTGCAGCTACAGTAGTGGCGGCTGCGCTCTCATCGGAACGGGCGTAGACACCGTTCAGGACAGGAACGAAAGCGCCGATGAGGCCGACCGCTGCGATAAGGTAGACCCCCCATGAAAGCGACGCCGACAGAGTTGACGCGGGCGACTCAGGTGACCTCCAGGTCCAACCATGAGGAAGTCGATACGAATTGCAGGTTGTGGGTTCCATTCAGCGCCGAATCTGAGAACTCACACCCCACGGGGAGGACTGTCGAGCCTGAGTAGGACGTCGAGACAAGCGAGAGACGCCCGCCGGAGCATGATACTGTGGAACCGGCAAAGACGACTGAGACGTTCGCACTACCGTGCTCAATTGCATCCCACGCGGCTGCGGTCACCGAGGAGAAGGCCGCCCGGTTCTCCAAGCTTACTGCCGAGCTGGAGTACGACGAAAACGCTGCGAAGGAGAACCCTACGAACATTGAGGAGACGAGGAAGACCAGCGAATACTCCAGAACCTCAACCAAGGACAGTATATTGTCCGAGATGATTTAAGGGGCAACACTGGTCTTTTATCCCGAATCCGAATCCGTGGGAGGGACGACTTGGACGGCATCCTTTCGAGGACCTTGGTCAGACTGACTTCAAAGAAGGCGAGAAGCCCCGACCCAGCGCCCCTTCTCGTAGAGCTGTTCGCGCCCTTCCCGTCAGACAGGAAGGTGACCTACCAGTCGTATCCATTCTCCTACTCGCTCTCCAAGCGTGGCAACCGCTGGGAGTACGCAGTGGCCTGCGAGCTCTCTGACGACAGCGTCCTCCGGCTGAGGAGGGTGGTCCAGGAGGTCTGCGATGCGCTCGACCCCGGTGCGGTGGAACCGCTCACCTTCGGGAGGCTGGTCGAAGTCCTTGAACAGCTCGCCGCCGGTCGTTTGGCAGAAGCGGAAAATGCGGGGAGGGTGAAAGAGCTGGGAGAGATTGTGGCCTACGAGGCGATTGGACTCTCTAGGGTCCTCGCGCTCGCAAAGGACTCGAAGGTGAACGAGTTCTATGTGGATTCGGACGATTCCCCACTCTATCTCGACCACTCAACGGCTGGGAGATGCGAGACAGACATCATGCTCACCGAGCGGGAACGGAGGGCGATCGAAACCCACATCGACACCTTCAGAGGGTACACGCTGGACTACCTGACCCCCTCTCTGAAGAACGACCTGGAGGTCGCTGGTGCCCGGCTGAGAGTCTCGCTCGACCTTGGCCCAGTCTCTGTGAACAGGTTTTCACTTGACGTGCGGAGACTGAGCGTTACGTCGTTCTCACTGAGCGAGCTGGTGAAACTCGATGTCCTTTCAGCGGAAGCCGCTGCCTTCCTCGTTGCTTGGCTTGAGGAGGGCGGAAACGTCACGATAGTGGGCGAGACGGGGACCGGAAAGACGACGCTGATGAACGCACTAGACGAACAACTGGAACCGCGACTAAGACGGATCTACATCGAAGACGCGGTGGAGACGAAGGACCTGCTCGACAGGGGGTACCACCAGATGAAGATCAAGGTAGACCCATTCGAGAGAGGAAGCGCCTATTCACATGACAAGGAGACAGAAATCGTAAAGGTGCTCCACCGCTCCCCCGACCTCGTAATTCTGAGCGAAATTCAGTCCGAGGAGCACAGCAGAGCGTTCTTTCACGCTCTCTCCGCGGGGGTGAGGGGAATGCAGACCTTCCACGCTTCCACAGTCGAACAGGCGATCAGACGGTGGACAGAAATCCACGGCGTGCCCCGGCAGGGAATCCTCGACCTCGGGGTCCTGGTACAGATGGCCCGCCCGGACAGACTGGAGCCCGTCCGATTCGCGGCAAGGGTCTGCGCAATCGTATCCGATGCTGGGGAACCGAGGGTGAGGGAGCTGTACGTCCGCGACAGGGGTTCCCACCTCAGCCGGGTGGTCGAATGGGAGCGGGTAAGCGCCCCCGGAGCGACTCCCTCTGAAGAGTTCGCCACCCTGGTTTCGGAGGCCCAACAACGTTTGCAGGAAGGGCTGGTCGAGGGCCCTTGATGTTCAGTTCGCTCGAACACTACTCCCTGGATGCTAGGAAACTCGCGGCTGTCGGGGTCGCTGCTGCCGCTGGGTCCGCCTTCCTTCTTCAGTATGCATCTGGCGGGGTCCTCGGCCAGGGGGGCCCCGAGCTCGACCTGATTGTCGCTTCTCTGGTCTTCTACCTGGTCTTCTCCTCTCCGAAGCGCATGGCTGAAGCCGCGTCTCTCTCTCAGTCAAGAGACGCACCGATGCTTGCTGTCATGGCGGCGGCAGGTTCCGAGGCGACGCATTCGAGGGCGAAGACGATGTTGATGCTGAAATCCACAGATCAAGAGGTCTCGGCAGCGCTAACCAAGATAAGGCGGAAGGTCCTCCTTGGAGCCCCGGTGGAATCGGCTGTCGAAGAAAGCGTGGGCAGGCTCGCTTCCTTTTCGGCTGCCAATGTGTTGAGGGAGGCCGCGACCGCGTCTGGCGGCTCAATCGAGGAAGGCGGGGAGGAGACTCAGGGAATCCTCAACGCCTTTGAGCTTGCCGAAGAGTCCAAGTTCCCGCTTTTCATCGCTGTCTGTTTCTTCACTCCGATTCTGCTTCTGCTGTACGCCATCTTTTCTCACCTGTCCAGTCCTGTCAGCCTCGGAGAGCTTGTCGTGGTCCAGATGGTCCTTCTCGACTTAGGGTTCTACTACACTTCGTCAGAGAGAGGCAGCCTGGGTTGAACCGCGACCTGAACACCCTGCTGTCGCTCAGGAAGGTCTTGACTGCAATCAGCGAAGGAAGCGGTCTTGCGGGCGCCCTTGTGACAACGTTCAGGTCAGAAAGGGAGGAGGTTCGGTCAGTCGCAAGGATGACCTTGCTAGGGCATCCTCCAGAAGTCTCCCTCGCGCCCATCTTGAACCGCGAATCGGCGGAGATAGCAATGCTCAGTTCCCTCATTGCGAACGCTGCGACGGGAAGCACGGGGGCCGTCGGGAGGAAGGGAGACGCACTTTCGCGAACGCTCGAGAAGTGGTTGAAGGCAAGGGAAGGCAGGAGGCTGCAACAGCGGGTATTCAGGCTCAGGGGTCTGATTGTATCCGCTGTACTAGGAGGAGTCTTGGGGATGGTATCAGAGCTCGGCCCGATCGTAGGCGGCCTGAGTTTCACAGGAACCCCCGTAGCCCTGGACCCCGCGGCCATTCAGCTTTCTGCGGCGTTCATGGCGGCCTTGAGCTCCGCGATGCTCGGACTCTTCATTTCGGGGAGGGGATTCTTTCTCAACGTCTGCATTACCCTGGCCGTCTTCGGGATAGTATCAGTCTCAGTCGCGCCCCTGACCGCAGTCACTGTCCCGAATCTGTGGGGGATTAAATAGACGGCGCGGCTTATGCATACATGAAATCCCTCGTTGGTTCCCTTCGCAGAAGACGAGGAGCGCAGCTCATCGAGGAAGCACTCTTGCTCTCGGTCGCCCTCGTCGCACTCTCTCTCCTCGTGGGAGGAATAGAGTCAATCCTCAAGGAGAGCGCAGGCTATACTTCGAGCATCTGGAACACGATTACTTCATCGATAAGCGGGATACTCGGTTCGATCTTTCATTGGTGACAGGCATGCCCGACGAGGCAGACAACGTGCTTACGAAGCTTGTATGGAGACTCAAGCCGACCGAAGTGCTGCGACTTGACTCTTTGAAGATAGTCGACGGGAGGTACCTGGTGGCTTCGAGTGGGTCCAAGACCCGGGTTTCGGCGCTCATCAGGGTCAGGCTCCCTGAGATTCGCGACGAATCAAGGGTCGACTACGTCTCGGCCATGCGCATCTCCGTTCAGCAGCAGAGGGTTCGGGGGCTCTTCGAAGGGTTGTACAAGGCAGGGGTACCGTTCGTCTATGTCTCGATGATGACCGAGTCAGAGTCTGCAAGCGAGCGAGGCCTCTTCGAGTTCGACCTCGCGGTCGGCACATGGGTCGACGGAAAGTGGAAGGAGCTCGACGAGGCGGAACAGGCCCTCGAACAGCGGGTGAGCATTCTGACTGCCACCCTGAGCGTCGCCCTACCCTCTGCCACGGTCACCCGGCTCGTGAGGGACGAGCTTGGCACGTTTGCAAGAAGTCTCTACATGCCGGGCGAACCCTCCCTGCGGCAGACTGGGGACGCAGCCACTGTCGGCACGTTCTGCACTTTTGAGGAACAGAACCCCCTGGCTGGCAAACTCAGGCACGTCCCTGAGTTCTACGTCCCCAACCTTGCAGAGTCCGGGAGGGCAGGGATGCTGCTTGGGACTGTGAAGTCTGGGGGCGGCTCGTTTCACGACTTTCGACTCCAGCTGGACGACCTCCGCAGGCATGTGGCAATCCTCGGCATGACCGGCTCCGGGAAGTCGACCACGGGGGTGACAATCGTGAGACAGGCGGCGTCACTCGGCCTCCCGCTCCTGGTCTTGGATTGGCACAATGAGTATGGGGGAACCGTCTCAGGGGCCGGTGGTTTGGTCCTTTCGCCCGGCAAAGACGACTTCACCATGAACCCGCTAGAGGTTAGCGCCGTCAGCGACCAGGTTGAACACTTGGCAATGATTTCCGACATATTCTCAGACATCTACCACTTCACCCACCCTCAGGCGTTCATGTTCAGGAACGCGCTTCAGAAGAGGGTCACGGAGAGCACGGAGGAGGAGGTCCTCTCCGTCTCTGCCTTGGTCAAGACGATAGAAGCGTACCCGTTGAGGTCGGCATACGACAACGAGACCAAAGTGGCCCTGCTCCGGAGGCTGGTGCCGCTGACCCAAGGCCAGGCAGGACGAGCCCTGGACGGGCCTAGTACCCTTCCACTAGACGACTTACTGAGTAAGGTCGTCTGCATGGAGCTTGGGCATTTGCGCGACATCCAGACGAGGGCTGTCTTCGCCGAAATACTGCTGAAGACAGTCTACGAGCACAGAGTCAGGAGCAAAGACGCGCTCGAACACCTGACTGTCGTGGAGGAAGCAAGAAACATCGCGCCAGCACGACGTCCCGAGGACCCTCCCAGTGTCGGCGAAAGGATGATCTCGGAGCTGAGAAAGTTCGGTGAGGCGATGCTGTTTGTGGCCCAGTTCCCGAGCCAGATTGCGTCGGAGGTCGTCAAGAACTCGGGGACGAGGATAATCCACAGGGTCGCGTGGCCCGAAGACGTTGCGATAATCGGGGAGTCGCTGAGGCTCACACAGGAACAGCGCGAACACGTTTCTGCGCTTGACGTAGGCGAGGCCATAGTGAGTCTCACCAGGCTGCCGAAAGCGATTCTCGTTCAGGTGAAGGCCGAGGCCGCCCTGCCCACAGTCAAGAGAGACCTCAGCCTCGCCGGAGAGTCATAGGAGGACACCCACTCGACGGGGGGCGAATGCGTTGATGGGTCTCCGAGCAGATCTGAAACGCGCAACGCAGCCACATCGGGCTTGATCCTGCTCGTGTCGAATTCGACCACCTTGCCGGGGCCGAACGCTGTAAGCGAGTCCGCTGAGACCACACCAATCAGCTCAGCCTCGACGTTTGCGATGATCCTCTCAGCCGGGTAGCCCCTGGCCCTCAGGCGTCGCTTGAGCACCTTCGGGTCGCACCTGAGCACAACCACCCTTGCGATGTCCGCCCTCCGACACGCGTACGGGAAAAGGTGGCCGAAGAGCAGGGAGGAACCCCTAACCTTCTCGAGGATATAGCGACCGAGCTTGCGGGCATCGACCTCGGCTCCACTCTCACCGGGCTCCACCAAGCCGCACGACTCGGCCAGGTCGGTGAGGCTGAAGCACCGGACCCCGAGCCGTGAGGCGACCAGCGGGGCGAGGGTCTTCTTGCCCGTCCCTGGCGTGCCCGTGATGCCCAGATAGTTGCGCAACCTCTAGGCCAGCGAAACCGCCAGGTAATAAATCGGAATCAGCAGGACTGGAGCCAAGGCGCGTATCCAGAACGCTGTCGTAAGGAGATTGTCGACCA
Organism: uncultured Nitrosopumilales archaeon; assembly: GCA_964476175.1. Classification (GTDB taxonomy): domain Archaea; phylum Thermoproteota; class Nitrososphaeria; order Nitrososphaerales; family Gagatemarchaeaceae; genus DATFYP01. The sequence goes on along the minus strand of CAYYYU010000042.1, from coordinate 26,829 downwards.
GCCCCTCGAGTGGCGACCCTTCCATGGCAAGGCCGACGAATCCTCCACCGTTTCGGTGACGGGCTGAGTCTGCAAGGACGCTGAGGGTCTGCTTGAGGGAGGACACAATTCGGCCGAGCACCCTCCTAGCAAGACTGATGACTGCGGTCATGGATTTCATCGGGAAGGGGGTTCATCCCGGCCCAACACTACCCGGCCGCTGAGACTGACCCTTGAGCTTGCTCTGAAAGTGGGCCCTGAACTTGGAGAGCTTCGGCGCAATCACCGCCTGGCAGTAGGGCTGCGCAGGGTTCCGCTTGAAGTACTCCTTGTGGTAGTCTTCAGCAGGATAGAACGCCGCAAGAGGGAGGACCTGGGTCACTATCTTGCTCCTGAAGACCTTCTCATCGGTCAGCTCTCTGATGATGTCGTCGGCAACCTTCTTCTGCGACTGGTCATGATAGAATATGACTGACCGATACTGCGTCCCGACGTCTCCCCCCTGCCTGTTCAATGTGGTCGGGTCGTGAGTCGAGAAGAAGACCTCGAGGAGCTCGCGATACGAGATCTTGTCCGGGTCGAACGTGACCTGCGCGACCTCCGCGTGGCCGGTCTCGTCAGAACAGACCTGCTCGTACGAGGGGTTGGGCAGGGAGCCTCCGGAATAGCCAGGCTCCACCTTCGCGACCCCTGAAAGTTCACTGTAGACTGCTTCAGAGCACCAGAAGCATCCGCTCCCAAGCGTAGCGACCTGGTAGTCTGACATGCTTTCCCGCGGGTGAATGCCAGGATTAAAGTCTGCAGGTCCCCCCGCCTGCGATCCTGAGCGCTTTGGCATTCAGGTCGACTACGGCTGCCCTCATCCCCTCCCAGACGGGCACTTCAAATGGGATTCCGGCCTTGAGGAGACCGCCCTCCTTTTCGAGCCTCGCTGTCACCATCTCCCCTGGCAGCTGAACGTGCAGGTCGCGGCCGAAGAGGTCTTGCCTGTAGAAAGCCGACTTGACCAACTCGAGGTTCAGTCTGTCTGCGAGAGCGAAGGAGCCGTCGTCCAACCAGTGGCTTTTCTGCAAATCCTCTGCTTCGACCCCTCTTAGCGAGAGCCCCGCCCTTATCCCTCTCCCTGCACTTTCGAAGTCCTGGTCGTTGATCTGGATTCCCTTCACGGACGCCCGCAGCCCAGCTGGACCCGGCACGGGACGGAGCTCGTCATGGACGGAGACACTCCCGGAAAGGATGAACCCGAGCGCGACTGTCCCCACCCCTTTCACTGAGAAGGCTCTGTCGATGTAGATGAGGGTCCCCTTGGTCGGCAGGTCCTCCCTGGGCGAGACCACCGAGGCGTCCAGCACAGAAGAGGCGGAGCTTCTTTCGTCAACCTTGTAGCCTGAAACCGCGGTCCCTTTCAAAGCGTTGAGTGCTGTGCTGGAGTCTACGCTCCTGTCCAAGAGTTGCAGGGTCCCGGGGAGCTTGAACGTCTCCAGCAGGACTGCGAGCTCTCCGTCCGGAGCTGTGAGCTTCCCAGTCTTTGGGTAGAGGTAGTATGCATGGTCGGAGATCGAGGCCACCCGTGCGTAGCCCTGGATTCTGCCCGGGTAATCGGTGACGTCGAGCAACGAGACTCTGCGCCCGCCCTCAGTCCTGTGGTACACCACGATCCCTTCTGCTTCGCTCTTCTTCGCGACCGCAGATTCGAGGGCGGTCCTCGCATCCTGTTGGGTCCCGAAGACCCCTATCGTGATTCCCTCCATCTACGAATCAGCTGCGCGATTTCAGGTGCGTATCGAACCACCGGACGTAGTGGTCGAGCCTCGCGACCCTGTGCTTTGGCTTACCGACCCTCGAGAGGTCGTGGTTCTCCCCCGGGAAGAGCACGAGTTCTGCCTCTTTGCCCAGCCTCTTCAGGGCTGTAAAGAACTGAATCCCCTCGACCATCCAACATCTGTAGTCTTCCATCGAGTGGACCAGAAGGAGGGGGGTCTTGACATTGGGAGCGTACCGAAGCGGGGAATCGTTGAGCAGCTTCTCCTCTGCCTGCCACGGGTCACCGCCAATCTGGTCGTCTGTGAAGTAGGGGCCGATGTCGGAAGTCCCCCACATGCTGATCCAGCTCGAGATGCTCCTGTCTGTCACAGCAGCCCTGAACCGGTCGGTGTGGCCGATAGCCCAGTTCGTCATGAAGCCCCCGTAGGAACCTCCGGCGATACCGATACGGGCACCGTCTATCTGTGGATAGGCTTTCAGGACGTGGTCCAGCCCTTCCATCAGGTCGTCGAAGTCCCTGGTCCCGTACCTTCCCCTGATGTCCGCGAACTTCTCCGAGTAACCGTCGCTCCCCCTGGGGTTGAGGTAGATTACAGCATAACCGGCCCCAGCAAAGACCTGGAACTCGTGCATGTACGCGTGGCCAAAGGCGGTCTTCGGTCCGCCGTGAACGTACAGGATCCCTGGAAGCCTTGACTTTGACTTCGGAAGGAGGACCCAGCCCTCTATGGTCTCGCCGTCGCTCGCCCTGAATGAAACGTGCTCGGGTTCCAGCACCCTGACCTCCTCGTAGACCTTCGAGTTGAGCGAAGTGAGCGCCGACTCCTTCGCGCCCTTCAGGTGGAGCTCCTCGAGATGTGCGGCGTCCATCGATACGAACGCGACCTTCCCAGCTCTGACGTCGAAACCTTCCACGCTCCTGTCACCGTCGATTACCAGCTCCGGTTCTTTCCCTTCCCTCACCCTGTACAGGTGCGTCGCCCCTCCGTCCTGCTGCAGGAAATAGACCCCTTCCTTCTGCCACACGAGGTTCCCTGGCCCATGTGATTTCGCCCTGGCGTCGGAATTGAGGCTGTTCGACTTGTTCCTGTCCACTCTTTCAATGAGGGAGAGCTTCCCCGAGCGAGGGTCGATCGCCCAGATGCGCACATGGGACGCGAAACCCGATGGGAGGTCGTCCCCAGCCAGCGCGATCCGGATGTCGTCCGGGCTCCACGCCAACGAGGAGAGCTCCATGTTCGAACTGGTCAGCCTCCTGACCCGCTTCGAAGTGAGATCCATCAGGTAGGCGTCGACGATGTACGGCTTGAGGTCGTTCGTGTTCGCCAGGTATGCCAGCCTCTTCCCGTCGTGCGAGACTGCGAAGTCGACTATGTCCAAAGCTCCCTTCGTGAGCTGGGAGACCTTCTTCGACCCGAGGTCGACGGAGAAGAGGTGTTTCCTCCTGTTGTACGTGAAGCCTAGGCCGTTGAACCAGAAGGTGAGGCGCCTGATGACCTTGACGTCGTCCTTCTCCTTCTTCGCGACATTGGCAAGAAAGAATACCGACTTGGAGTCCGCCGACCACTGCGGGTTGTCAACACCTTCCTTGCTCTTGTAGACCTGAGTGGCCTCGCCTCCCATCGCCGGGATGACGTAGAGGGCATTGCCCCTCTCGTCCTTTGCAAAGTGCCGCTTCGACGTGAAGAGAATAGACGAACCGTCTGGGGACCACTTCGGGTCGAAGTCCTTCTTCCCTGAAGTGAAGGCTGCGGTCTGGCCGGTCTTCACGTCCGAGATGTAGACGTCGGAGTCGTACGAATCCTCTTCGAGGTTGGCTCGGCGCGCAGAGAACGTTATCCGCTCCCCGTCTGGAGAGAAGCTCGGTTCCGAGAGCATCGCGTACAGCCTGAAATCTGGGCTCTTGATTGGCCTAGGCACGCCCCCTCGTGACGGATGGCAATCTTATGTCTTGCGAGCCCGGCAAGGATTAAATCCGGAAGGCTTTCGGGCGTGAATTGACGTGACTGACCCGAGCGTGGTGGTCGTTGCCTCATTTCTGCTGGCCTTCAAGGCGGTTCTTCTCGAAGGGAGCGAAGTGGCCATCCTGTCGATGGCCACAGTGAACCAGCTCGGCAAGAACAACGTTTTCTTCGGTGTCCTGAGCGGAGGCGCCGCGTCCCTCTTCATCTTCCTCGGTGTGAGGCAGGTCTTCCTCCTCCTCCCAGAACTGCTCATCAGCTTAGCGACCGGAGCAGTCCTGCTGTACTTCTCTTCGAGGTTCCTGCGGGCCTTCAGAAGATACTACTTCGGAAAGCGTTCGTTTCGCGCCAAGATGGAGAAGATTGAGGGGGAAGTGGTCGAGAAGGACCTCGAGAGGTACGGTGGTGAGCGACCTGCGAAGGTCCCGTTCTCGCCGCTCAACGCCCTCCCGGTGTTCAGCATCACACTGACAGAGGGGTTCGAGGCAAGCCTCGTCCTGGCCGCAGCTGGGACGTTCAACTTTGAGTGGACTGTAGTTGGGGCGCTGGTGAGCCTCACGCTGCTCGCAGTGGTCTCGGCCATTTCGTACGAGTACCTCCTCCGCTTTCCACGCTGGGCCCTAGACCTCATCGCAGGAGGGGTCCTGCTCACATTCGGCAGCTACTTCCTCCTGAGCGGAATTCTGTCTGCCCTCTGAAAGGGCGAGGCCGGAACACCGACATCGTTTTAGGAGCACCCGACAGGGCGGGCTCGTGAGCGCTTCACCCGATGGGGCTGAGACGAGGAGGAGCTGGCACGGGCTCGCAGTCGTGCTGACCGCCCTTGTCCTATCCGCTTTGGGAGCCCTTGCGATTGCGTGGGGGACAACCTACCTGATGCCTGACAACCTGCATACTGACTACGGGTTCCCATGGACATGGGGGACCCACCTGACGGATTCTTTCGCTGGCCCAGTCGACAGGTGGACAGTGAACCTCACGGAGCTTGGGGGAGACTTGTTGCTCTGGTTCGGGTTTGTCGTCGCTGGGGTGGCTGCAATCGAAGCGCTGCGGAAGCGCTAGCCCCATGCAGATTGGGCACGATCCGTTGATGGGAGGTGGCTCTTGCGCGTGGTGCTGTGGAGTCTACGTGAACGCCCGGCCCACTTTGAGGAGTTCCGGGTCGACCGTCCTCGGCTTCAACGCCCTTTCGACCGGGACTGCGACTATCTTCGTTCCGCGGAGGGCGACCATACTGTCGAACTTTCCCTCCTTGATCAAGTCCACCGCAGCGACCCCCAGCCTTGTAGCGTAGACCCTGTCGAAGGCAGATGGGGGGCCGCCCCTTAGCAGGTGGCCGAGCACCACCTCCCTTGCTTCTACCCCGGTCCTCTTCCCAATCTCCTCGGCGAGCAGGGACCCGATTCCCCCCAGCCTAGCGTGGCCGAACTCGTCGACCTTCTGGCCCAGGGTCTCCTGAGACAGTTTCCCCACCCTGGCGCCTTCGGCGGCGACGATCAGAGAGAACTTCTTGCCCGCAATCCTACGCTGTTCCACGACTCCGCAGACAGCGTCGACGTCGGCCTCCTCTTCAGGGACGAGAATGACATGCGCTCCAGCTGCTATGCCTGCGTAGGCAGCGACCCAGCCGGCGTCGCGTCCCATCACCTCGACTACCATGACCCGTTCGTGGGACTGTCCCGTTGTGCGGATTCTGTCAATGGCTTCAACCGCGACATTCACCGCCGAGTCGAAGCCAAACGTGAAGTCGGTCTCGGAAAGGTCGTTGTCCATGGTCTTGGGAGCGCCGACGAACTTCAACCCCTTCGAGGACAGCTTGTGGGCAACTCCCTGCGTGTCCTCCCCGCCGATTACGACAAGGGCGTCCAGCCCGAGCTTCTTGACGTTCTGAAGAACGAGCTCCGGGCCTCCTTCTCTTTTGTATGGGTTGGTCCTCGAGGTGAGGAGAATCGTCCCGCCTGCTGAGACGGCGTCGGCAACGCCGTCATAAGTGAGAGGAATCACATCGATGTCGAGGAGGCCGGCCCACCCCCGGCGGATCCCGACGACTTCGTATCCGTACTCCATCGACCTCCGCACAGCCGCACGGATGAGCGCGTTTATTCCGCCGCAGTCCCCTCCGCCTGAGAGGATCCCGATCTTCATGACTGCGGCCAGCACCTCATGCCTCTTATAAGAAAACCCCCGCCGAGTTGGCCGAAAGGCTTTACCCGCCTTGGCACCCGCTTCGGTGTCGTGGTAGAAGAGTACGGGGTCGGGCTTGACCTGGGAGCGACCCGCCTGAGGGCCTGTGTAGGGGACAGGAAAGGGCGACTCCTCTGGCGAAAGTCCGAAAGGATGGTCATCCCCGGCAAAGTCGAAGAGTATGTGGGCCAAATCATCGCCTCAGCAAGAGAGGCAATCCGTCACGCCCCTTCGACTTCGAGCCTGGTTGGAATCGGGGTGGCGAGCGTGGGGCCACTCGACCTGAAGAAGGGAGGGATGGCGAAACCGGCGAACCTCCCGTACGAGTTCGTCCCTCTGGTTGGTCCCCTACGAACAGCGTTCGGAATGGACGTTGCGCTGATGAACGACGCGAACGCTGCCGCCCTCGGAGAGCGGAGCTTTGGCGCAGGGAAGGGACATGAGAATCTGGTCTACGTGACCATCAGCACGGGCATAGGTGGGGGAGCCATAGTCGATGGGCACCTCCTGTCCGGGAAGGACGGAAACGCAGCCGAGATCGGGCACGTGACTGTGGACCCTGTGGGGAGGTTGACTTGTGGGTGCGGGAAGAAAGGGCACTGGGAGGCATACTGTTCGGGGAGGAGCATCCCGAAGCTCGCCATGCTGGTGGCAGGCGAGGGCCCGACGGCCGGTGCAATGGCTGGTCTGCGACGTCTTCTTCAGTCCAAAACCGGAGAGGTCGGAGCGCCCGCGGTCCTGGATGCTGCCACGAGGGGTGACCCGCTCGGGAAACGCATTGCAGCGGAGATGGGGAGGCTCAATGCCATGGGATTCGCCAACGCAATCAACCTTTTCGACCCGTCACTGATCACTGTAGGTGGAGGAGTTGCTCTGAACAACCGGGCGCTGGTGTTGAATCCGATAAGGAAGACTGTATCCGCGTACACGATCAACCGAGTCCCGAAGATCATGATAACCCCGCTGGGGGACGACGCAGGGCTCCTGGGGGCGGTCTCTCTAGCCCTTGGAGCATCGGTTTCATGAGGGGCGAATCCCGCCCCAATCTAGGGAAGGGTCATCCCTGCTATCAAGATGAGACGGGGGAACCGCGAGTAGACCTTCGGTAGGGGTTCATTCGGTTCTCTCGAACGGAGTTCCACGAGAGATAATCAGTCCTTGCAGAGAGGCGGAGCTGAAAGCGCACCCCTCACATGTACTCCCAGATTCCCTTCCCTTTGTAGTTGTAGACTATCGACTTGTGCCCGGTCACGTATTCTAGGGTGTAGCCTATCCCTTCCATGCCTATCCCGGATTCCTTTCTTCCCCCGAAGGGGAAGTAGCCGATTCCGTGTCTGGGAATGTCGTTGATGTAGACGGCCCCGACTTCGAGGAGCCTTGTGAGTTTCCTGATCTTGTTCACGTCCTTGCCGAAGATTGCCGCATCGAGCCCGTACCGCCTGCCGTTCGCAAGCGAAAGAGCCTCTTCGACAGACTTGATGCTCGAGATGAGGGCGACCGGGGCGAATACTTCGTTGCGGTAGAGGTACAGGTCCTTCAGTCTGTCTGCCGTGACTTCGATGAGGGTAGGCGAGATGTAGTTCTTTCCCAATCTGGTGCCGCCGACGAGCACCTTGCCCCCATGCTCAACTGCGTCCCTGGTCGCTTCGACGACCTCGTCCACTGTCGCCTGTTCGATCAGAGGACCCATCGTAGTCGACGGTTCGGTCGGGTCGCCGACCTTGACCTTCTGCAATTCCCCAACGAGTTCTCGCTTGAGCTGCTCGTAGACCCCCTCCTCTGCGAAGACCAGCTTGACAGCGTCGCACCGCTGCCCGGCGTAGCCTGTTATCCCGTTCGCCAGTCGCTGAACGGCATATGTGACCTCCGCGTCGTCGAGGACGATGGCGGGGTCCCCCCCTCCAAGCTCCATCACGAACTGCTTGATGCCGGCCACCTTCATCACGTGGGCGCCGGTCTCTGAGCTGCCCGTCAGGGTGATCCCGTGGACCCTGCTGTCCCGGCTGAGGCTGTCCATGTCTGCTCCCGACATCGTCAGCACGGCCAGCCCCTCCTTCGGAAATCCTGCGAGTTCCACGACCCTCGCCAGCATCAGGACCGGTAGAGGGGTTGATGACGCCGGCTTCACCACCAGGGCGTTCCCGACCACAGTTGTGTAGACCAGTTTGTTGACCGTGTCGAAGAGTGGATAGTTGAACGGGATTATGCCGAGGACCAAACCGAGCGGTTCTCTCCTGACCAGGGCCTCGGTCTCCAGGGTCTCCAGGGTCCAGTCGCCAGGCACGAAGTCCCCCACGATCTTGCGCGTGTCGAGGTCTGATTTCTTGAAACGCTCGATAGAGGCGTCCACTTCGCCGTTGGCTGCGGGATGCGTCTTGCCCGCGTTCTTCACCAGGACATCCACGAAGTCCGCTCTCAACTTATCGAGGAGGCTCGCGGCCCTGTGGTACACTTCGAGGCGTTTCTCTCCAGGGAGGTCCCTGACCATCCATCTCCCTCTCGAGTACAAAGTGTCGAGGGTCCTCTCGACCTCTTCCTTCCCCAGCTTCGGTATCCTCGCTATCACGGATTGATCGATTGGTGATGGGACGTCCCGCCAACTCTGGCTCGAGAACCACTCCCCTGTGAGGTATGCCCTGAACTCTGGAATGCCGTCGGACTTCGAAACGGCATAGGTTGGTCTCAGCTCCTCCGCTCGGAGATCGAGGGAGACCCTGTCCGCTCTGACGACCTCATTTTCGCTCATCAAGCGTCGCCCAATCGGGGCGTTGGACCGCCGATTGGATTTAGGCATTGTGCTGGCGGGTTCTGTCCACTTGACGGTTGGCTCAGGGTAATCGTTTGGGCTGTCCAAAGTCGAAGGAGAGAACAAGTGGCTAGCCTTGATTCAGAACGCATGCAGCCCCAAGGAATCTGATACCGATTGATTGGGGGCGAGCCCTACGGGGTCCTCGGCCCCTCAGACTTCAGCCTCGGCGACCAGTAGTGGTGCCAGCTTTGCCCTTGGGTTTGGGCTTTGGCTTGGGCTTGGATGGCGAGTGTCCGCTTCCATGATTCCCTCCACCACAGTTGCACTTACACTTTGAGCCATCAGCTTTTGATGTCCAGCATCTCCAAGCGCACTTGTAGGTGTCGCCAGTGTCTATGTCGGGAGGCTCGATGGGCAATGAAGCCCAATAACTGTCTGGTCTCTTATAATCAAGATTACGATTCTCAGTCTTGAGAACCGTGGCGCATGAGTTATTCACCAACCGACTTTAGACAGAGGAATCAGGAGTTTCACCCAACCGAGGATTGGACAGAACCTGCTGGCGAGCTTCGGCTTCGCGGATGCAAGGCCGCCTGATCTAGGCACAGACCTTCCGGGCGACCAGTCTTATTCTCCTTGGTTCTATTCGTACGCTTCTTCGCCGTGCTGGCTCTCGTCCAGCCCCTCTTCTTCCTCTTCCGGGGTGACCCTCACCGGAGTGATGAAGTTAATCACTCTCAGAAGCACGTAGGAACCGACGAAGGCAAAGGTCGCTACTACGATTATTGCAAAGGCCTCCAACCCCAGCTGGTAGGGATTGCCGAAGAGCGCGCCGTTGGGGCCCGCCGCGTTGATCGCAGTGGAAGCGAAGATTCCTGTCGCGATGACCCCCCACATGCTCCCCACTCCGTGGCATGCGAACACGTCGAGCGAGTCGTCGAAGAGGTTCCTGCTGGCGCGCCAGTTGGCCACCCCGTTCGAGAGGACCCCCACGACGAACCCGATGATGATCGCCGGGGTCACACCCACGTACCCGGCTGCGGGAGTTATGGCCACCAGTCCGCAGACTGCCCCGACTGATATGCCCACAGCCGACGGCTTGCCCTTGCGCGACCAGTCTACGAGCATCCAGCTCACCGCCGCTGCGGCCGCAGCCATGTTCGTATTGACGAGCGCCTGGACGGCAATCTCGTTCGCAGCGAGAGCGCTCCCTCCGTTGAACCCGAACCACCCGAACCAGAGAATCGCAGCTCCAAGGATCACGTAGGGGATGTTGTTCGGCCTGGACTCCTGGCTCTGGTCCATCCCCTTCCGTCTTCCGATCACCAGCGCGGCGGCGAGCGCCGACACCCCGGCGGAAATGTGCACAACGAGCCCGCCTGCGAAGTCGATCACTCCCATGTCGCGGAGCCATCCGCCCTGTCCCCAAACCCAGTGCGCGATAGGGGCATAGATCAGGGTGACCCACAGTACGATGAAGATCAGCAGCGCCTTGAACCGGATTCTTTCCGCAAAGGCCCCGATGATGAGAGCGGGGGTAATCGCTGCGAATTTCAGTTGGAAAGCAAAGTACAGCAGCTCTGGTATCGCAGTCGAGTATGCGCTGTTGGCTGCGGCTCCGACGTTGTTGAGCCCGGCTTTTGACAGGTCGCCGATGAAACCGTTTACGGACGGGGCGAAAGATTCGCTGTACGCCCACAGGGCCCAGACCAAGCTCACCACTGCGAATATGGTCATGCACTGGATTATCGTCGATACCAGATTCTTCTTGCGGACCAGCCCACCGTAGAAGAACCCCAGCGCAGGGGTCATGATCATGACAAGACCCGTCGCCGTGAGCACCCAAGCGATATCGCCGGGGTTCATCGGGAGACGCCTCTTTCGAGCACGAGGTTCCCATCAGACTTGGCTACCAAACTAGTGACTCCAGGCTGCCCGTGAGAAGTCATGCCTCCCACCGGCGACGACTTTTCTTTTTAACGGTATACCCTAATTGGTTCCGACCAGCCACAGCCTGGAAAAGCGGGACTCTCTTGACTGGTCTGCCCCGGGGGGGATTTGGACCCCCGTCGCTACCTCGAGAGGGTAACATGCTTGACCGGGCTACACCACCGGGGCTCGGCCAAGGCTCTCGGATACGAGGTTAAAGTGATTTTGCAGGCCGACCCTGGAGGGCACACGTCAGGAAGCTTGATTTCGATTCAGTGCGGTCGCCGGGACTACCGAACTACACGTAGGTCGGGAATTCTCCCGAGGGCCAGAAACCCGTGTGAGTCCTTGGAATCAACAAGCGACCGCTGCATTAGGCTGAAGAGTCTATCCCGTCGTGCGCTTCTCGATCACGGCTAGGCGGCTTTTCAGGTCCGCAATGTCTTGCATAATGGGGATGCGCCGCTCCAACGAATCAATTCTTGAGTTGACGCCGTCGAACTTGACGTTTAGGGTATCGAATCTCGCATTCAAGGTCTTCTCCAGATGCCCCACCTCTTCCTGGACTACAGCCCTGACCCTTGTTTCAAGTGTCGGAATGAGCAGTCTTTCCACCCATCCAGGAACCTTCTCAACCATCTTCTCCGCGCCAGCCATTAGTGCAGAATAACCACCGCGTATTTAACGCACTCGTCACAGACAAAGACCAAGAATTTGCGCTCGCCGGGAGTTCCGACTACAAGAGTAGTCTGAAATACCTCACAGCTTCGGACCTAACATCCACGGGAGAGGATTGGGATAGCCAAGGGGACGAAAAGGCAAGACTGGTTCCAGTAGGCTTGAACTAGAACGATTTCGCCCTAGTGTGGGTTTATTAGGTTCATTTCGTTCATGGATACTGATGGCAGAAGCCTCGAACCAAGTCTTGGACGAAGACGTCAAGAGGGGGATAAGGAAGCTTAGAGAGCTCCTAAAGGATCCTCCCAAATTCGAGCAGTGGGCCAACGAGACGCTCGACATGTCCAGGCTGCGAAAGCGATGAGTGCGGACATAGATTCCTCACTGCGAGACTTGACTGCGAACCTGATTCCTGTGGTCAAAAGGCGAATCCTCAGAGCCCTAGAGCGCTCCAGGGAGGATGTCGAATTCGAGCTTGTGACTCTGGCCAGCCTGTTCACGATAGCCGAAGCCTTGGAAAAGAAGCCGCAGCGGCAACAGCAGCTAGTGTAGAATCGGGAGATGCCTCCTCCTTTCGAAAACCATTAGGGCGCTGTGCGGTCGCCGGGATTTCAACCCGAGTTTGTTTAGCCAAGTGAGTGGGAATACGAGCTGAACGGCTGGGACCCACGCTAAGCCAGAACCAGCAGGTGTAGGTTTGGTGGAGCCTTAAGAGCCCCACCGGGTCTCTAGAAAATGGCCCGGCGACTAGCGGAACTAAGCTTTGGTTGCAAAGGAGACGGAGCACGATCGGCAAGAGCGCTGGCCGGGGCGATTCCAGTAAAGGTCGACCCGCACCATGGGCATCATTCAGACCGTAGCATATGGCGTTTCGCTGACACCGGCCCAGCAGGACATGCGATGGGAAGCGAGTGGCATTCAGGACTACCCCGTTCGATGTGGCCGTGCATCCCGAGGGGGTCGCTCACATGTTCTGCTTGAGTATGGCTTTGGCCGCCAGCTTTATGTCAGAAGGCTTTACAGTCTTTCTGCCCGCGTGGGCCGCAAGCTCCACCGCCTGCTTTGAGATCTGAAGGCCCAGCGACTCGAGCTCTGCCCTCAGCTCTATGGCAGCGTCGTCTCCGACCCTCTCGGCCCCGGCCTTCTTGATTACCCTGTAGACAGCCGCTAGGCCGAACTCCGAACTGGACATTGGTCATTAGCATCGAAGGAGTATGTTTAAAAACCTTTGGCACCGAAAACGAGTGCGATGGTCCTTTTTTGGCCATAGAGAGCGTCGAATCACCTCTATTCGGAAAAGGAGAGGGAAAATCGGATAGAGTGTGCCGTGCGTCATTCTTTGCGTCTGACGTGGGAGTAGTGGGCTGAAACGCCTCGCGACAGTGATACGGGTCTGCGTTTCATCGATTCACACGTCCACCTGGGGGACTACGACGACCCCAGCCAGGCGATTCGGTTCGCATACTCGTCCGGGGCCATACTGGTTTCGGTTGGGGTCGGGGCCGCCAGCTCCATGAGAGGGGCCAGCCTCGTCAAGGCGCACCCTCACCGTCTCAGGGCCTTCGTCGGCGTTCACCCATCGGAGGCAGAGAGGGAACCGGACGTCGGCTGGCTTGAGGCTGAGGTGAGACGAGCCACCGGCGTAGGTGAGATTGGCCTCGACCCGAAGTACAATGCAGCCGACAGGAGCGCCCAAGTGGGACTCTTTCGAAAGCAGCTTGCAGTCGCTGAGAAGGCCAAGAAACCCGTCCAGGTGCACACAAGGGGCGCGGAGAGGGAATCCCTCGACATTCTGTCGAGTTTCAGGCTGAAGGCGGTCCTCCTCCACTGGTTCCAGGGTGAGGAGCTGCTAGGTGAAGCGAACGACAGTGGAAGCTACGTCTCATTCGGGCCAGCCCTCTTAGTTTCGAAAAAGCTCCAACGGATGGCTGCCTCCTGGGACACCACTCGCTTGCTCGTAGAGAGCGACGGGCCGGTGAGCTTCTCGGCCCTGGGAGGGGCGAGTGGGCCGTGGCTGATACCGTCGGTGGTCTTCAAGTTGGCAGAGGTCCTTGGAAGGCCCAATGAGGACACAGCAAGGATCGTCCGTGACAATACTCTGGCCTTCTTGTCCGAGAAAGCTTAATCTCCCCACCGCCGCGGGGGAGGTCGAAGATTGGATAGGACAAGAAGGCTCGCGGAGACGGCACTTGAAAGGCATCCTGAGGCGTTCGGAACAGACTATGAGCAGAACAAGAAGGCCCTGACAGAACTTGCACTGATCCCTTCTAAACAACTGCGGAACCACGTCGCTGGATACATAGCAAAGTCCCTCAAGCAGAAAGCGGACCAAGAAGAGAACACAGAAGTGGAAGAGAAGGCGGAGTAGCCTCTTGATCCTCGAAGGAGGCGAGGCCAGGCTGGACTTGCGACCTGTCTCGTCTCTTCTCCCCCACGAGGAAACGATTCCTGAGCAGCTCGAGAAGATAGAGGCGCAAATCAAGCGGGATGGGGTCCAGAAGGACCCGATCATAGTGGACAGGGAAAGCGGGGTGGTCCTTGACGGGATGCACAGGCTGGGCGCGTTTGCCAATCTGGGGCTGGAGAACGTCGTCTGCTGCCTGGTTGAATACAGCTCTCCCAGGATAAAGGTCGGCAGATGGGCGCGGGTATACAGGACGAATGGGAGGGCCCTGACCGCTCAGGCGATAACGGAGCTCGGTTTCACCGAGAAGGTTCCCCTCGCGAAGGCCTTTGACCTCTTGGAATCTAGAAGGACCCCGCTTGCGGTAGTCAAAGGCGACGGCTCCTTCGTTCAATCTGGCAATCTAGGGCTCGAGGCAGGTTTCAGTATCGTGAGAAGTCTGGACAGCCTGGGGCTGACCCTCGGCTGGAAGCGGAGCTTCGTCGGTGACGAAGACATCGACATAGCGATCCAGGACGGCGAGAATGTCGTCGTTCTCGTGCAGAGGATCAACAAACAGGACGTCCTCAACGCGGCCAGGACTGGGATGCTCTTTCCGTGCAAGACGTCCTTGCACACCATAGACCCCAGGCCCGTAGCTCTAGATTTCCCGATATCAGAGCTCAACGAGGCGTCTTCCAGGCGGCTTTCAGAGTTGCTGGCAGGACGGACCCAGAAGTTGCTCCCGCCGGATTCGGTATACGAGGGGAGAAGGTATAAGGAAAGGCTGCTCCTGCTGGACCACCGTTGATCAAAGTCCGCCTCCTCGGCCATATCAGTTCCAGCGTAGGCTCCAAGGAGGTCGAGATTCCCGAGCAGGAGATCGAGATTGGGGACTTGGTCGACGGGCTCAGGTCGATGAGTAAAGACAAGGACCCCGGGTTCAACAGATACAACACGCTCGCGATGGTCGAAGACGGAGAGGCCTTCGTCCCTGCGGGGGCGTCGGTCAGAGTCAAGAACGAGCAGGCCGTTGTCCTGATCCCCTTCTCTCATGGTGGTTGAGACCTCGACCTTTGAGGCGAGATGCTACGCTGTCGGCTGGGGCGAGGACCCCAAGGAGGTGAGGGAGGACGTCAGGAACAACCACCCGGGGCTCCTTGTTCAGGCAGTGTCAATTCGTTCTGCAGCGAACGAGTCTTTCGTCGAGCTGGTCGCGGCGCAGACAGCTCATGCGACCGTAACACACAACCTGCTGACGAAGAGGCCAGAGATTGACCTCCTGCTGAGGCTGGCCGGGTCGACCCAAATCTCGCTCGCCATAAAGAAGACCGGTGCTGTGAAGGGGGAGCCGTTCCTCCTGGTCGTGGCCGGCGATGGAAGGTCGGTGTCTGGGTTCGACACTCCTGTCGGTTGGAGGAGGCTGCGGAGGAGAAAACTGGACCGAAAGGAACTCCACCGGATAGAGACGGCAGCGTTGCTCAATGCCCTGCGAGGCTAGGCTGCGCGTTTCAGCTTGGGAACGCTGATGATATCTTGCGGGGAGAGCACCGAGATTCCCGTGTACTCTCCGAAGACCTGGATGAAGACTATCTTGTCTGGGGAGTTCAGGTTCACCTTCCTGTCGATCACGTCTGCGAGGGCGCCGATGAGTTCCTTGTCTGTGAAGGGAGAATCGCGCGCCTCTATGGTGATGCGGAAGGTCTCGGCAGGCCCAATCTGAGAGGAAAGCTCCTTCACCGCACGCGAGACCTCCTCCATGGTCGTGTCGACCACCACGTCGACCGGGATCAGCCGCATGATGTACCTCACCTTGAAGGGCTCTGATTTCACGAACTCAGACAGGAACCCGAGCATGCTCTTCGGGTTCTCCACATCGACCTCGACTACGCCGTCGTACGAGGAGCGTTCAAGCGTGACCTTGCGGACGCCTGATAGCAAGGCAATCTCCTTGAATTCCGCTGAGGCCTTCGCTTCCAGCCCCTTCGCCGACGTAAGGATCAGGTTCATCGGTTCGTTTCGACGTCCGAGACCCAGCAGACACTGTGCTAATAAAACCTGAGCCAGCCGCTCATGCGGCCTCCTTCAACGTGGCTCCCCGTGCCCTCTGGGGAACTGAGGGTCACCAGACGACTGCCGTGCCTCGCCTGAGGACCTCGAAACTGTCCCCGTCGATGCGGACCACAGTGGACTCCTGACCATCCCTGGTCCCCCCGTCGAGTACGAGGTCCACCTTCTCCCCCAAGGCAGCGAGGGATTCTTCCGCAGACCGGCACGAAGGGAACCCGGAGACGTTCGCGCTCGTTCCCGTGAGGAATCCCCCGCAGAGCCGGATCAGCTCGACGCAGAGCGGCAGGGCTGGGACTCTGACCCCGACAGTCCCGCCCCCCTGGTCGACCAGGACGGGTACCCTCCGCTTCAGGGGGGCAACGATGGTCAGCTGCCCGGGCCAGTGCCTTCGTGCCAGGGAGAGGGCGGTGTCGTTCATGGACACGAGCCTGCCTGCCGATTCGAGGTCGGCGCAGAGAACTGGGACCGGCTTCGCTTCTCGACCCTTCGTCTGGAAGAGCCTGGAGACCGCGCGCTCGTCAAAGGGGTCGCACCCCAAGCCGTAGACTGTGTCGGTCGGGTAGATTATGAGGCCCCCGCTCTTGACGACCCGAGCCCCTTCGGAGACTCCGGAGCGGTTGAACCTGACCGTTCGAGCAGTCATCTTGGCCGTGGGCAGGGTAGCGGAGAGCTTTAATAGGGTAATTGAAACGCGCTGGCCGTTCAAATTGTCGGAAGAGGACCAAGAGCTGGAAGAGGACTTCGACGAGGATTTGGACGAAGACGGCTGGGAAGAAGACTCGGACGAAGAAGGGTTCTAGGAACCGCAGTCCGGAACGCGGAGCGCTCCCAGACGACATTTTAAGACCCGATTCTATCCCGACGCTGATTCAGCAATGAGGACCCTGATAATCAACTTCAAGAACTACCCGGCCGTCCTGGGGAAGGGGGCTCTCGACCTCGCCTCAGCCGCAGAGGATGTCGCTGGCCAGCTGGACGTCGAGATAATCGTCGCACCCCCGAACTCTACCCTCGCGCTGGTTGCGTCCAAGGTCGGAATCCCGGTCTTCAGCCAGTCCCTTGGGAGCGAAGTTGGAGAAAAGACCACCGGAGCCGACACCCCTGAGGCAGCGAAGGCAGCGGGGGCCGTGGGATCCCTGCTCAACCACAGCGAGTCTAGGAGGCCCTCCGAGGAGCTCCGACGACTGGTTCCGAGGGTCAGGGGGCTCGGCCTCAAGGTCTGCCTCTGTGCAAACAGCAGCGGGGAGGCTGGGGCGCTCTCCCGCCTTGGGTCCGAATATGTGGCTGTAGAGCCACCGGAGCTGATCGGCTCGGGGGTCGCTGTGTCGAAGGCGAGACCGGAGGTCGTGAGTGGAACCGTAGAGGTGGTGAGGAGAGCAGGGTACAAGGGGGTGGTGCTCTGCGGGGCAGGGATAGTGGACGGCGGTGACGTGAGAAGGGCGGTCGAGCTCGGAGCCGACGGGGTCCTCGTGGCGAGCAGCGTGGTGACTGCGAGCGATTGGAAGGGGAAGATTAGGGAACTCGCTGATTCTCTAGTTTGAAAATCCTCGAAATCCGTAAATAGCTTCCGAAAAGCCGGCTTTTCAATGAGCCAGGTAAAGCCAAATCCATTCGAGAACGCACTCGAACAGCTGCGGATTGCTGCCGAGTATCTGAAACTCGAAGACGGAATCCACGAAATGCTCTCGCACCCGAAGAGAGAAGTGACAGTCTCCATACCTGTGAGGATGGACAGCGGTTCAATCCACGTCTTCACCGGATACAGGGTGCAGTACAGCGACGCGAGAGGGCCCTCGAAGGGAGGAATCAGGTATCACCCTGGCGTCACAATTGATGAGGTAAAGGCCCTCGCGGCCTGGATGACTTGGAAGTGCAGCGTGGCCGACATCCCGTTCGGAGGAGCGAAGGGAGGGGTCATCTGCGACCCGAAGCACATGTCGCAGGGAGAGCTGGAGAGGATGACGAGAAGGTACACGGCGGGAATCGCTGACGTGATCGGGCCTTACAGAGACATCCCAGCCCCCGACGTCTACACCAACGCCCAAATCATGGCATGGATTGTCGACACCTACAGCGCCCTCAAGGGCTACATGGTCCCCGAGGTCGTGACCGGGAAGCCGGTCCCCCTGGGCGGCTCCCTTGGCAGAGACAAGGCGACTGGAAGGGGTGCCGTCTTCTGCACGATAGAGGCGGCCAAAGTGAAGAAGATGAACCTGAAGACCTCGACCTTCGCCGTGGAGGGGTACGGCAATGCAGGCGCCAACTACTCCGAACTCCTGCAGGGATACGGGGCCAAGCTCGTAGCTGCAAGCGACTCGAGGGGAGGCATAATGAACAAGAAGGGAATAGACGCGACGAAGCTGTTCGCCTTCAAGGAGAAGACTGGCACGGTCGTGGGATTCCCGGGTTCAGAAAAGGTCTCTGACAAGGAAGTGCTGCAGGCTGACGTCGACATCCTGAGCCCCGCGGCCCTGGAGAACATGATCACCCCGGATGTGGCAAAGCAGGTGAAGGCGAAGATCATCACTGAGTGTGCCAACGGGCCGACGACACCAGCGGCTGACAAGATTTTGGATGGGAACGGAACCTTCTTGGTCCCCGACATCCTCGCCAACTCCGGAGGGGTCATCGTCAGCTACCTGGAGTGGGCGCAGAACCTCAACCGCGTCAGGTGGACAGAGGACGAGGTCAACGCCAAGCTGGAGCAGAAGATCACGGGCGCCTTCGCCGACGTCTACAAGATGTCCCAGAAGTCTGGGAGTTCGATGAGGAACGGCGCGATGATGGTCGGGGTCGGCAGGGTGGCCGACGCCATCAGGACGCTGGGCATCTGGCCATAGAAGACCAGTTCCGCGGAAGATTGGGCGTCTTCGGCCGTCAGGGCCGGAGATGCTCTTCTATCTGTTTCTAGCAGTGAGCAGTACTCGAAGCAAAACACCATTAAATAGCGTCAAGGGGAGTTTCGTCACAATGGCACAAGACAGAATGGCACCCTTCCTGAGGGAAGGGAAGAGCATGCTCCTGGCCTACGACCAGGGGCTGGAGCACGGCCCATCGAAGGACTTCGACGACAGGAACATCGACCCATCCTTCATAATGGAGACCGCGGCTAAGGGAAAGTTCTGCGGGGTCGTCTTCCAGAAGGGGGTGGCCGAGAAGTACTACGACGGCAAGGTCCCTCTGATAGTCAAAGTAAACGGCAAGACGAGCCTCCCTCAGGGGGAGCCGATATCGAAGCAGGTCTGTTCGGTCGAGCACGCTGTCTCGCTGGGCGCGAAGGCGGTCGGGTATACCATCTACCTGGGGAGTGCCTTCGAAGCGGAGATGCTCGCCGAGTTCGGGAGGATTCAGGAGGTGGCGCACCACAGAGGGGTGGCGGCCATCGCGTGGATCTATCCTAGGGGGGCGGCGGTGCAGAACGATACGTCGAAGGAGATAGTCGCGTACGCTGCCAGAACCGGCCTGGAATTGGGGGCTGACGCAGTGAAGATCAAGTACACCGGAGACAGCGCCTCATTCTCTTGGGCAGTGAAATCGGCAGGGAAGACCAGGGTCTTCATGTCGGGGGGCCCGAAGGCACCCACCGATGAGGCGTTCCTCCTTCAGGTCAGGGGGGTGATGGACGCTGGGGCTACCGGGCTCGCAGTGGGGAGGAACGTCTGGCAGCACAAAGAGCCCCTCGAGATGGCTGAGCGCCTGCGGAAGATAATCTTCGAGAACAAGCAGGTCAAGGAAGCGCTCGCACCCTAGAGTGGTCTCGCGCCACGCAGAGAGAAGGGAGTCTGTCCCGGTACCGCTACTTTGTGAGCAGTTTCCAGGACATCACGATGCCGATGACGGAGAAGGCGACCGCGAAGACGGCAAGGTAGAGGAAATCGAACTGGAGGCTGGCAAAGCCGGTGGTGCCGAGCAAGAGCTGCCGTCCGGCGTCAGTCGCGTAGCTTATCGGATTGATGTTCACGAAGGCCTGCAACCAGTTTGGCATGAGCTTAGATGGAAAGAGCGCATTGCTGCCGAAGAGGAGGGGCAGGTTGAGCAGGTTCATGATTGCCATCTGTGATTGCCAATCAGTCGACCTGAGCGCCAGCATGAGAAAGAGCGCAGAGAAACCCAGAGTCATCAAGAAGAGAGCGACAAATGTGCCTGCAATTCCTGCTACTGTGAGATGTGTTAGGTCCATTCCGAGTGGGACTGCTATCACGAGAACTATGACCGCCTGCGCGAGGGACCGAAGCACGCTGGAGAAGACCTTCCCCATCACTATCGTTCCCCTCGAGACCGGCGTGCTGAGCACTTTGTCCAGGAAGCCAAAGCGCCTGTCCCAGACTATAGACATCCCGCTGAACATCGCAGTGAAGAGCGTCACGAAGGAGAGCATCCCAACAGCTAGGAACGAGAAGTAGTCTGTGGTGCCGAAGGTGCTTTGCATCATTTGGTTGGACAGTTGATCGAGCACTTGCTTGGGTATGTTGAGCCCTGGTATGTTGAACGACCCGCCGGTGAGCAAGGACCCGAAATTCATCGCCTTGCCGAAGAGGCCCAACCAGATTACGGGCTGTATCAAAGACATGAAGAGCAGGACGGGAACCTTGTACCACTTCTTCAGCTCCCTATTCGTCAGTGCCCAGAGCCCGTGTATTGGGCTGCGGTCGGTCTTCTCTGTGCCCCATGCAGCCGCCCCTGCAACTCCCTCGGCATGCGCCGCGTGAGCAATGCTATCTTCGCTCATTATCCCACCTACGTCCTCGCCCGTCGTATTGTCGCACGCTGCCTCATCATCTCGGCCCTGTCCGCTTCCACATCCCTGATCGACCTGCCTGTGTATTCTAGGTATACCTGATCCATCGTCGGCTTCGTCACCATGATCTTCGTGACATGGTATCCTTTCGCTCGGAGCATGTCAATGATGGCCGGCGCCGCCTCCTCTCCCAGTGCCGCCTTTATCCTGTAGTCCGAATTTACCCTCCTTACATCCTTGACGGCTGCGGACTGCTGAATCAACGAGGTGAGGTCTTCCGCCGATTCCTTGACCCCCAACTCGATGATGTCTCCGCCCAGACCGCTCTTGAGGTCCGCCGGCGTGCCTACCTTGACTATCTTCCCGTGGTCGATAATCGCTATTCTGTCGCAGATACCATCGGCTTCTTCCAGATAGTGGGTTGTCATGAACAGCGTCATGCCGTAGTCCTCCTTCAGCTTCCTGATGTACTGCCAGACGGCCGTTCTGGTCTGCACGTCGAGCCCCAGTGTGGGCTCATCCAGGAAGAGCAGACGCGGGTGGTTGATGAGGCCGCAGGCGACCTCCAGCCTCCTTCTCATGCCTCCCGAGTAGGTCTGAACCTTCCTGTTGGCTGTGTCAGAGAGGCCGACGAGGTCCAGGAGTTCCTTCGCCCTCTCTTTTGAGGTGTTGTGAGGTACTCCGTACAGGTCGCCACAGAAGACTATGTTTTCGATGCCGGTCATGTCTTCGTCCGCTGTGTACTCCTGGGGGACGATTCCCACCGAGGCCCTGACGTCGCGCGCCTGGCTTTGTATGTCATAACCGCAGACCAGAGCTGAACCGGAAGTTGGGCGGAGAAGCGTCGTCAGCATGTTAATAGTGGTCGTCTTCCCCGCACCGTTCGGCCCGAGGAAGCCGAAGATCTCCCGTTCCTTGACTTCGAAGCTGACGTCGTCTACAGCCTTGACCTTCCCGTTGAACGATTTCGACAGCTCTCTGACGTCGATGACAGTTCCGTTGTTGCTTGACATCATGATGACTTCCTTGCTCCGCGGCGTCTGGCCATCGGCAATTCGCTGAGTTCTTGGCTGACCCACCTTTGTTGACCCTCAAGCACGAGGGAGTACTCCCTAAGCATCGAGCGTAGTTCCGGCTCAGGAATCTTTGTTCTATTCAGCCCAATAAGTTCCTTGGTCAACTCAAACTGTTTCCTCGAGCCTTCCGCCAGGAAGTCCGGCAAAGCGCCTGGTTCCACGAGATCCACGAAGATTCCCCTCAGCGAGCCCCATCTCTTGCTTGCAATTCTGAACACATCTCTCGCTTCCAAAATGTGATCTGTGCCGCTCTGTGTTATCCGGTAAAGCCGTTGGTCGGTTCTTGCGCCTTTGACCCGCTCACTCTCCACATAGCCGAGCCGCACCATCCTCTTGAGGAGAGGATAGACAGACCCGGGGCCGGGGCGCCACCCTCCTTCAGTCTTGTCCTCGATTTCCCTCAGGATCTCGAAGCCATATGTGGGTTTCTTTGAAATCCTGTGCAGCATCCAGTAGACCAAGAGCCCTCTTGGTGCACCTTGTGGGGCAGCTCGCCCGAGCCTACTCGTCATTGGTATCGGCGGCCAGTGACCAGTCTATAAAGATATCTGATGCGATACCTCCTGGACTATCCTAGGAGGAGTCACCTATTGACAAAATCTCGAAACCCGCGTCAAGAATGGCTCGCCTTAGACCTGGAGAGAAGCCAAAAGAGCCCCTGAAGGCAACGTTGACGTACACAACTTTCTTCGCCATCTCCTCCTGTAGTAGGGAGCTGTACCCATGGATTTGAGCCCTGAAGAAGGGACTGTCGGGTTTTGCGCCTGTCTTTACCTCGTAGACTGTCCCAGCGGGTGGGTGATAAAAGTCAGAGACAACCCGGCTACATGGAAGACGGAAGACTGCGTGCCTAACGACATAAATGCCGCTCATGACAAGATGATTCCTTGCGATGCCCTCCCCCCACCTCCCTATGACGCCTGAAGGAGCGTTCACCCGGGGACACTCGCGACGAATGACTGAACGGATTCCCACCTCGTAACGCCAGGAGATTCTGGGATCCGAGCCACGAACAGGTTCCACACTTGGTTCAGGGCGTACTCTCTTATGTGTTCCACCTCGTCGTGCATTTCCACAGCAGGAGACTGTACTGAAAGTGTGTAACTGCGCTCAAGTTGATGGCGCTGGCTCGGACACAGCAGTCTGGCGAGGAATCCTTGTCTCACACCTGGCATGGCCCAGGATTGCTCACCCCTGTAGGGAAGATGTACCCGTTGCTGTCGGTCCTGAGCTGGACCACGGGGAGCGCCACGAGGGCAGGTCCCTGAAGGACATTACCGTTGCTGTCGAAGACCGAACCGTGGCAGGGGCACGCGATGACGTCCCTTGAAGAAATGTATTCGCAGTCGCAGCAGACGTGCGTGCAAAGCATGCTCATCGCGCTCACTGTTCCATCCGCTTTCTTGAGGAGGATGTTCAGATACACTTGAGGCGGACTCTGAGGGTAGTAGAAGTAGACTGGCGTGCCGACCTTGAGACTGTTTATGTTGGCAATCGATCCCGCCGGGGCGCCGCTCTGGGTGGTCGTGGTCGTCTGGGTGGCATTCGACGGGAGCGGTATCTTGACTGAACCGACTACGACCCCGATTCCAATCAGTCCTGCGAACCCTGCGATTGCCTTCAAGAAGCCCCTCCTGGAATAGGTGAGCTCTCTACCTCGTCGGGACTTGCGTCGCGAGAGGTAGGCGGCGTATCTGTGACCGAGGAGCCCGGTCAGGATCACAGCAGCCTGGAGCGCAAGCAGGAGGTCGAAGGCCCAAATGCCGAAGAGGTAGGACGCAAAGTAGCTGATGGTCATGTTGTACTGGGGGGCAGTGAAAATGTCACCGAGCTGAAGTACAACGGCGAGAACGGCCGCCGCTATGCTCGGGAGGTAGACCTTCCTGGACGACCAGAGACTGAGCACGCCGAGGACCGCGTCGAGCGCGACTATGAGCACAAACCCCACGGCGTGGGACAGGGCGAGGAGCCACAGAGAGCGATCGGTAGCAAGCAGGTAAACCCCTGCCGCAGCGGACGCAAGAAACATGAAGCCGGTCGCAGCTTGGATTCTATCAAGACCTGACCTGGCTAGGTCCTTGTTGATTCCCTTCGAAGGGGCGGGAGGGGCCTCAGGCAAACTGACCCCGCCGTCTTACTCCTCGATTTAAGAGTGACCGAGGAATCTTCAGGGCGTCGCGGAGTATTACGTCGAACACTGGCAAATACGGGACGGAAAATCGTCAGGAATCCCCTCATACTCGAGGCTTGGATGCCACAAGAGCGTGCGGTCGCCGGGACTACAACCCAGCTTGCTGAGTGGACAGACCCTCTCAGATTAGGTCGTGACAGCGCCAGCCGAGGTAGGAGAGGAAGCCCTCGTCCTAGTCGCGAGCTTGGACAGTTTCTCTTCGGCAGCGAGCGCGGCTTCGAGGGTCATATCCGCTATGAGCCTGAGCTCAGATTCCTTTCTTCTTGAAAGCTTTTCCACGGTCACTCACCTTTCAACCTGTCCTGGGCACGTTTATACCTTTCAGCCAGTTCCTTGTAAAGATACTTCGCTTCCAGCGAGCTACTGAAAAGGATCTGAAGGACGTTGCCGACTCGGACCAGTCTTATCGATGTAGTTCCGATGTCGTATTGGCCGGATTCCACGTCTTCGTTCAACGAACTTCATTTACGGGCCACTCTTAAGACCCCCCTACCTGATTCTTTCCATGTCTCATATCCGGTTGTGCGTCTCGGAAACGGTGCAATGACTATTAGCCCCGCGGATTGCTGTGTGGTCGCCGGGACTTCCGACCAGAAAATCACTCGGAAAGACCGTTGGTTCGACTTTGATTGACAGACATCTTGATTCGTGGCTACTTCGTAAATCTGGCTCTAATCGTCTTTCGTGTGCCAAATGATTCGAATTTCGCGAAACCTGCTGCCATCTGGCCTAGTTCCTCTGACCGGGTGCCCCACTTGAATATTCGACCGGGAGCCTGATCCCACACGTAGAACGTTCCACCGTTCCGCAGAATTCTCTTAATCTCCGTCAGAGCAGCATTCCTGTCCTCAAAGTGGTGAATTGAGAATGCGGAGAACGCAAGGTCCACGTCCCCAGATGGTATGTCGCCAAGGGTCTCGGTCTTCGTAGTCAGGACGCGTACGTTGTGTAGCCCCTCCCTCACGGCCCTCGTTTTGATCGAGTCGCTTCTCTTCGGATCAGGTTCGACCGAATAAACGAAGCCAGCTCTTCCGACCGTGATTGCAGCGGGTATCGTGAAATACCCTCGCCCTGCGCCCAAGTCTGCCACTCTCAGTCCCTCGACAACTCCCATCTCCTTGACCGCGGCGAATGGCTCTTGAAAGAGCGACCTGAATCGCTCAAGGAATGTCATCTTCATTCCAGCATCTTGATGAAGGCAGAGGCTTCTTCAATTAAGCTTTGAAGTCGATTCCCAATGCGCAGACTGCAGACGCTCTGAAACCAAGATATCTGCGGTCGCCCGTTCGCATACCTAGTCCGGTTCAAATCCTGGCCTGGACGTCAACGCCACGGGTTCATTTGTCTCTGGCATTTTATGCCCCATCGATTATGTTCTCTCGGTTGGGTGTTTCGACAAGCCAAGGAATGGGTGACTACATTCCCAGACCTTGTAGTCACCTGTTCAATGCTGCCCTGAGTCTCCGGTACTCCTTGAGCATCAAATCCAGAGTCGGCCTGAGGTTGCCCTTCGTCTGATACGCCTTGAGGGCCTCGTAGTACTCCCTTCGGTTCTCGACTTCGGTGTTGAGTGGAGGTAATCCGTGCTTGAGGAGGATGTTTATGAAGAGCAACCTGCCGACTCTCCCATTACCATCTTCGAAGGGGTGAATGGTCTCAAACTGGTCGTGGACCACTGCCGCGAGAACGAGTGGTGGATACTTGTTCCTGTTTTCACGGTACCACACGACCAACCTCTTCAGCATCAAGTCGACTTGGCCTGCCGGAGCTCCCCGATGTATCGCCCTCCCGGCACTGTCGACGACTGAAACCTCAACCCCACTCTTTCGCCTAGTCTCTCCAGCAAACGGCTTCGAATTCTTGAAGACCATCCTGTGAAGTTCCCTGATTAGTTCCACAGAAAGATGGTCCTTGGATTGTCTGAGGTACTTGACCGCTTCCGCGACGCCTAAGGTCTCTGATATCTCCTCCTTACTCTTCTCTGGCCATTGGCGGTTTCCCAGTATCTGCTTGACTTCCTGCTTCGAAACTCTGGAGCCTTCAATGGCATTCGTGTGATAAGTGAATTCCTCGGTGAAGTTCTTCCAATCGTCTTCGCTGAAGTGCGCCAGCCTGATTCTGACCTTCGTAGTTAACAGCGCGACTTCCTCTATCTCCCCAGGCGATAGAACGGTTCGGTAGGGGTCACCGATCGCCTTTGCGGATTTGATTTTGTTCTGGAGCTCGCCCTTCGCAACTCCTAATCGCCCATCAAGCTCATCCTTGCTGAGGTCAGTCCCAAGGAAGACGCGGATCTTTCTTATCCGCGGACCCAGCCTGTATGAGGCTGCAAGGTAGTACTTCTTCTTCCCGTTGACCACGCGTACCTCTACATGCACGACGTTCGGTAGGTGACTACATACTTAAGTTTTGGTCTCTGAGGTGACTACGTGCGGTCGCCGGGACTTGGGACCAGCCTGCTGGGTTCTAATTCTCCGAACCCATTCTAGGGGTGACGGTCCTTCACAGTAGCAGAAGAAACTCATCCTTGCTGAGGCCTGCCTCCGTTATGATCGCCATCAGAGTGCCACGCTTGATCTCACTGTGTCGTGGCACGGGAACCACGTTTTCGTCCTTGACAAGGTAAATGTGACTTCCTCGCTGTCTAGCGACTCGATAACCAGCCTTCCCCAGAGCTTTGACTACGTCACGCCACGAGAGGACTGGGAGCTTGCTTGACAGATATCTCTACCAACTGCTTCTTTGCCTTTGACTTTCCCAAGACCTCAGCTCTGACTTCTAGGTAGCCCTCGATTGCTTCCTTCATGTTCTTGATTGCTTCCTCTTTGTCTTCACCTTCGGTAGCCACAGGCAGCTCCACACACTTCACCACATAACCACCTTCGTCGGCTGGCTCAAGGAGGGCTGTGAAACGATTGTTCTTCATCTCGAAGAAAGCTTGGTAGTTCTGCCTTTAATGCTTTGCCAGCCACGTGAAGACTGGGCTTTAGGGGCGAAGTGAAACTAATGTGCGGTCGCCGGGATTTGAACCCGCGTTGT
Source organism: uncultured Nitrosopumilales archaeon (assembly GCA_964476175.1). GTDB lineage: Archaea > Thermoproteota > Nitrososphaeria > Nitrososphaerales > Gagatemarchaeaceae > DATFYP01. The sequence goes on along the minus strand of CAYYYU010000042.1, from coordinate 88 downwards.
GCCATTAACTAGTCGAAAGAAGAACTACTGGGAAGCCCACGGTACGTTCTTTTTTCTCCCAAGCGAGCGTGGCTCTGGCTGGAAACCC
>CAYYYU010000041.1:0-20380 GCA_964476175.1 uncultured Nitrosopumilales archaeon | reverse complement strand
CGCTGGTTCAAATCCGGCCGACCCCACCAATTCTGTTGTATTGGACGTTAAATATCGCCTGCAAATAGGCGATCATGCTCGACGGGGACCAGGCGGACAGATTCATCGAAGGAATCTACAGGCGGAGCCACTCCGTCCACTCGAAGCACTTCTATTCGTTCGGGATAAGGAAGTTCAGGCAGTTTTGTGACCAGGAGGGGATAGGGCTCACACAGGCGAACCTCTATGAGGCCATGGACGAGTTCGTCGGCTGGCTGGACTCGAAAGGGCTCAAGCCGAAGACCATAGTCGACTACAACAGCGCAGTCAAGCGGTTCCTTGTCTTCTGCGGGTTCGAGATAGACGAGAAGAAGTTCAGGAACAAGGTATCTACTCCCAGGGTGATGAAGATAGCAGAGGAGCCCCTGAAGCTGGAGCAGGTCAGGCAGCTGCTGACCGTGGGGAAGCCCAACGCCCGCATAAGGGCCCTGATCTTGGTCCTGCTCAGCAGCGGGATGAGGCTCACGGAGGCCCTCAGCCTCACCGTGAAGGACCTGGACCTGAAGGCAGAGCCAGCGCGAGCCACCCTGCGGGCCGAGATAACCAAGGGAAAGAGGGCGAGGGTGGCGTACATGAGCGTCGAGGCGAGGGAGGCGGTCAGCGAGATCACCAAGGGCGCACCCCCCGACAGGCTCGTCTTCGACTACTCTGGGGACATCTGGTCAAGAAACAAGATTGCGACGGTGACCTTCAGGAGGGTGGTGGCTCGAGCAGGGCTTGGCGCGAGGCTCGACAACCATAGGATTCACAAGATACACTTCCACCTTTTCCGCAAGTACTTCCTGACCAAGGGGAGCGACGTCATCGGGGAGCACGCTGCCCACGCGCTCTGCGGGCACGGCTTCTACATGGACACCTACTACCAGAAGAGCGAGGAGGAGAGGGCTGCGGATTACCTCAGGCTGATGCCGCATCTGAGCGTCTTTGGCAGAGAGGAGAGGACCGACTTGAAGACCGAGTTCAAGAGGGAGATCCTGCTTAAGGTGGGCGGCTACAGCAAGGACGAGGTAGACAAGCTCGACCTCGCGAAGATGGAGGACGAAGAAATCCAGAAGATGGTGCGGGAGAGGCTGCTGGGCGCCATCGCGAATAACGGGAACCACCAGCAAGTCATACCGCTGGGAGAAGTGGAGAGCTACCTCTCGAAAGGGTGGGAGTTCGTCGCTGCTCTGTCCAATGAGAAGGCCATACTGAGGCTCCATGGCTGATTCGGCCTGTTCGCAACCTGCCACATGCGGTCCGGAGTGCGTTCCAGACAGACCGGGCCTGATTTGCACCAGCGTTCAATGTCGGTCGAATGCGTTCATTCTCGTTGAACGCCTTTCAGGAATGCGTTCACCCTCGTATACGAATCGGTCTGCCTCGCCGGGTCTACCCCATAGAACCTCGACACGGCAAGCGGGTCCCTTGAGTCCTGTGTCTTGAAATAGGCGCCCATCCTCTCCAGAGCTTCATTTACGAATGACCTGTCCCCTGGCAAGACTTTACCAGAGCCGAGTTGAGAAGCGAACAGGGCAGATGATTCCGAAGGACCACCATTTGTGAAACCACAAATCGCGTACAGGTCGTAACAATCCTTCTCGGGCTGGGAAGGGGTTTGGTGTTCCCAAAAGGATACAGACCGAGTTTGTGGAATCACTCACGCTTGTGTTTCCCTATCCCCGAAATGGTCACCACCCCGCCCTTTGACATTCTTATTTTACCCGCTTTGGAAGAAGCCTTCAATAGATTCAGGACTTCCCTGTGTGAGAAGGTACCTTTGAATGCCTCAGAAATCTTGTTCACTGTGTTGTTCCCTCTATCTATCCCGGTTGACATAAATTCGTGAATATTTCTTCTCCAAAAAGGCGTTCCAGAATCGAGTTTCTCGTTCACAAACTTATGGCAAGCAGGATAGTTCCCTCTTGAGCGAGTTGAAGAAGACCTCCAATTCTGCTTCTTTGCGGAGCCTTGGCAGAAGGGGAACTGCCACCCCATAAACCTCTTTCAATTCTTTACAAGTTTGGTAGAGCCCATCGGCCCATGCCCTTTGAGTATGTTCCCACTGAAACAAACACTCGTCGTAGACCGTCTCGTAGTCTATCCCTGCCCTGGCTGTCCGACTCATGTCTTCTAAGTCTCTTTCTCTTCCTGTGACCGACTTCATGAGAAAGATGTCCTCCTTGGATAAGGTGTAGACCTTGAGTTTACCCTTGTTGTAATACTCTGTTCCCCTTCTCTTCATCGAACTCGAGAGAAATAGTTTATTCGCAACAATCCGAAGGAAGATGTCCCACCTAAATCCATCTCTATTCTCCAGAATCGCGGTCGCGGCTAACTTTCTGTAGACCTTCCCGAGTTGAACTCTTTGGACGCTGACATACTCGCTTCTTCTTAGTCCTTTGACGAGGGCGTCAAACCATGGCTTCTTCTCAACCACTACGTCGATATCCTTGGTTCCGGCTTTCAACCCTTGGGAAGCTAGCACGAACCCCCCTGCGACGTAGACTGTAGTTCTTGTTGGGACTTTGGTACTGAGCTTGTCTAGCTCGTTACGGATGTACTCGACGTCAAATTCTCTCTTGCTCATAGCATCTCAATAGCGTACAACTTCGCGAGCTCTCCTAGCCCATCCCAACTTGGAAGAGGGAAAGAACGCTCCTTCCCCTCTGTCTCTACATATCGTAAGAGAGAATTCGTCAGTCGAGTCAATCCATATTCCTTCGAACGCTCCACCAGCCTGTCCTTCGCTATCTTCTTGCTTTCCTTCAAAAGCAGCAGTAAGGCGTAACCGGTGTATGTCTCACTCGTTGGATCTATGAGCAGAGTATGAATCAGGTTGTCTTCGAGGGTCAGGCTTCTCTTCTTGGAATCAAAGAAGTAATATTTCTCATCGGTTATGAACCGTATCCCATAGCGTGGAAAAACCGAAATCGCGGTCTCGTGAAAGCCCGTTCCTAGCTTTGCAGACTGCTTGGTCTTGAAGAGATAACTATCGCCTTTCCTCCAGATGACCACCGACCCGGTCGGAAGGATTCGTGCAGCGATTGCTCTGCTAACGTAGTCTGCATACGCTTCCACGAATCGCCTCACTCTTTGATTCGACGCAACTTTCCCTGGTTCTGCCAGCATTCCATGGGCAGCCAGATTACGCAAAGCCCTCCACCTCGTCGTATTGGACACGTCTTTGCCCAGACTGGAAGAAAACCACAAATCCAGCAATACCTTGGAGTTGGAATATGACAGCACCTTCTCCCATGGAACGTAGGGCTCGTTCTCTATGAGATTCGAGAAGTACTGAGCATGGTCCGTCGGAGCTACCCTGGCGATTCTCCTTGTGCCTTCACGTTTTATCTCTGCAAACCCTTTACCCTTCAACGACTTCACGACGAGACTCACCGATGGGTTCGATCTGTTCAGCGCGTCTGCCAACTCCGAAATCGATAGCTCTCGCTTGGTGAGTTCCTTGAACGCCGTTATCTCTGGTTTCGAGAGCATGTATTGCTCCATCTGTTGTTTCAACCACTTTTCGTTATTCCATAAAATCAAACATCTATATAAGTACTTTAATTATACGAAATAAGTCGTGCCGCTTCACAGATATGGATGGTTGCTACGGCGAACCGGCGCTCATCTTTCTCTTGTGTTCAGCCACTGTCGGTCTTCTTTAGCTCAATCCTCGGCGTCTCTCCCCATCTCAGCTCAGCTTCGGCGTAGCTGCCCGCCATGAACGGGCCAGGGTTGACGACGACGGTCTTTCCTATCGTGTCGACGCCAGGGCTTTCGTGGACATGACCCACGAGCGCCAGAATTGGCTGCATTTCTTCGGTGTACTTCCTTATCGCGACGGACCCGATGTGCCTTGCACCAGTGTCGCTCAAACCGTCGTACGCGAGGTCGCACTTGGTGTTGATTGGAGGTTGGTGGGCTATCAACACATCCACCGGGCCTAGGTTCCCTGCCAGAATGAGGAACTCGGTCTCGTCGAGCTCTAGGGGCCCTCCATTGGCAGGGAGGGAGCCGCCCAGTCCTCCTATCGTGTATCCTCCGACTTGGGCAGAGGTCCCATGAAGCACGTTCTTTGCGGCGAACATGTCTTTAATCGTGTAGTCGTGGTTGCCCAGAACTATGAACACCGGCTTCCCGACGGCGAAGTCGACGATCTTGTAGAGCAGACCGAGTTCCCCTGTGTCCCCTCCAACGGCTATGATGTCGTACTCCTTCACAGCCTCAGTCAACCAATCCATGGTCGCCGGGATTTGAACCCAGGTTACCAACTGTTTGGAATACCTGCATCTCGTCCAACACCTCCAAAACTGTTAGGTCAAATCCGGCCGACCCACCACCGGCAACACCTAAAACAAACACATCATCAACACACCCTCTTGGTACGTGTCATCGGCCACATAGACCTCGACTACTTCTACGCCCAAGTCGAGGAGGTCGAGAATCCATCGATCAAGGGCAGACCAGTTCTGGTCTGCGTCTTCTCAGGCAGGACCAAGGACAGCGGCGTGGTCAGCACTTCCAACTACAGGGCGAGAGAGTTCGGCGTCGGGTCTGGGATGCCTATTGTGCTCGCCAAGAAGAAGCTGGAGGGCAAAGACCCGGTGCTGATTCCAATGGAGCGGGGGAAATACGAACTCATCTCAGACCGCATAATGCAGTTGGTCAGGGAGGAGGTGGACACTCTCGAGCAGACCGGAATCGACGAGGCCTTCTTCGACGTCACCAACCATGTCAATGGCGACTACGCCGCCGCCCGCGAACTTGCAGAGAAGATGAAGAAATCTGTCCTTGAGAGTGAAAAACTGACCTGTTCGGTCGGCATCGGCCGAAGCAAGGCTGTCGCGAAGTTGGGTTCAGACCTTGCCAAACCTGGCGGTCTCACCGTAGTAGATCCCGCAACGACGGAGGAGTTCCTCAGGCCGATTCCGGTGACCAAGCTGTACGGTGTCGGCCCCAAGACCACTCGCATTTTGGAAGGCCTGGGAATAGCTACGATGGGCGACCTAGCAGTCACCGAGGTCTTCAGGCTAGAAGAGGTCCTCGGCAGAAGCCTGTCGGCGTACCTCCATGCAGCAGCCACAGGGTCGGACAGCGAGCCTGTCGTCCAGTCTCAGGCTGCGACCCAACTGATGAGGATAATCACGCTCAAGAAGGACACCCGGAATCCGGGGCAGGTGTTGGAGCAGCTGGCGGTCGCACTTGACGACCTCCGCGCGAGGCTCAAGACAGACAGCGAATCGTTCAGGACTGTGACTGCAATCGGCATACTGACCGACCTGACTACCAGGACGAAGAGCAAGACCTTCGACGTCCCCATCAACGACCTGTCCGCCGTTCAGACGAACATCATGAACCTGTTCGAGGACCTAAGCGAAACCGTGAACAAAGACTTTCGGAGAGCCGGGATACGGGTATCAGACTTGTCCAGCAACGAGGACCAAAAATCACTCGCCGAATTCCTCTCCTGAGTGGATGGCATGACGACAGAAGAGAAGGAGGAATTGAAGCGGAGATTCAGCGAGCTTTCGAAGCACGGACGAAAGTTCGACAAGGCCATCGACGCAGCCGTGTCGGGGAACGTGAAGGAGTCCCGCTTCGTGCCTAGCGGCCGCAAGATCCTCACTGTCGTGGGGAACCTCGGTGACGAATTCATCGACCCGGAGAAGCCGTACTGCTCCTGCAGCCACTTCTACTTCAGGGTCCTCAGCGGCAAAGACGAGCTCTGTTACCACCTGCTGAGCTATGAAATCGCTTCGCAGGCGGGGAAGGTGGAGGTTACAGAGTTCAGCGACGAGGAGTACGGACCCATCCTCAAGGCAATCATCGGCGACGTTTTCGACATTCTCAATCGTGGTTAACTGTGCTGACGCTTTCTGGGGTGCAGAAAGGAGATAAAGCGTTCTCGACGCGGCACATCCCAGCGCCACGGTAGCTCAGCCTGGTAGAGCACCTGCCTTGTAAGCAGGTGGTCCCGTGTTCGAATCACGGCCGTGGCTCTCTAGGCTTTCCTCACCCTCTGATAGGTCTAAAGACCAGTGCCCATGAACTCCATCGACCGTGGAATACCGAAAGCTTGGCAAGACCGGCGAGAAGGTCTCGACGATCGGGATGGGGACATGGAAGATGGGTGCAAAGGACCACCCCGCCGCGCTGCCCGAACAGGTACGCGCCCTCAGGAGGGGGATCGAGCTTGGTATCAACTTGATCGACACTGCCGAAATCTACTCCGGCGGAGGGTCGGAGGAAGTGGTCGGAGAGGCAATCAAGGATCGCCGCGACTCTGTCTTCATAACAACGAAAGTCTCGCCCAGCCACCTGCATCACGACGACGTCATCTCGGCATGTGAGGGGAGCTTGAGGAGGCTCGGGGTGAAACACATCGACCTGTACCAGGTCCACTGGCCTAATCCAGCAATCCCCATCAGAGAGACGATGAACGCAATGGAAAGGCTCGTTCGAGAAGGAAAGGTGCGGCACATCGGCGTCAGCAACTTCAGTGTCGAGCAGATGAACGAGGCGAGGGACGCACTGGCAAAGTACGAGCTTGCCTCGAACCAGGTCGAGTATTCGCTGACGAACCGGGCAATCGAGAAGGATATCCTTCCCCACTGCAAAGAAGAACACATCACCGTGATTGCCTACAGCCCCTTGGCAAGGGGCGCAATCCCAAATTCACTGATTCCTGACGCTCTACTCCGGAAGTACAAGATGACCCGCGCTCAGGTGATGCTCAACTGGGTGACACGACACGAGGAAGTGCTTGCGATTCCGAAGGCAGCGAGGGTCGACCACGTGGAAGAGAACGCGTCCTCCGTCTCGGTCCGGATGTCTCAAAAGGAATACGAAACCATCTCATCCAAGGCCATGTAATTCGTCAGATGCAGAATGTTAATTCGTTAATCACCATGCCTTAAATACAAAACCAGCAATCGGGTTCTGTCATTGGAAACCCTGTTCCGCCTGCAGAGGTGCATCTGGTGCAATGGATTAATCGATCCAACTAGTAGCTTGGAAGTGTCTTACCAAACGTGTAAGAATTGCCTGATTCCGGTTCCAACAGATTAATCTTTCCTTGGAAGCTCCCTGTTCACTGATGTCTTCATCCAGTTGCAGTTGTGACACAACACCTGAAATCCATCCGGAAAGCTTTCAGTCTTTAGCCAGTTGTATAACTTGCGGCCTGCTTGCTGCAAACTCCTACGATGTCTGCCACCTCCACCATCAACGTGATCAATACACATTATCCTGGGGGCTGAAATAGGGCAGGGCCCCTCATGCCAGCACCTATTCAACCCGCACTGGCACATCAACGACGGTGAATAATGGCGCATCACAGTAAGTTTCAGTCTCAACAGGTATGCTCTTCCACGCTCCCTCGACTTTGGACTCTTGTTGTATCTCCGTGAATATCCTCTGTCTCTGAGTCTGGTGCATGTCAAACAGTAGTATTGACTATTCGCCCTGTCTGAGCGTCTTTGATTCGATTCTGTCAGTTCAACACCACAGGAGAGGCACTTGTTTTCCGGGGAATGGTTCATCGCCCGTCGATGAATTCTGAGCCCATGATTCGAAGCAAGAGTCCGTCCGCAGACTGGACAGGAGCTCGAGCTCAGTTGGGGCACATCTGTCAAGCCCGAGGCCAGCCTGTTCTCTGAAGTCTGTCTGGTGGACAAACTGCAATGTCAGTCAGACAGCGAATATAACACCCACTGAGAATCTGCTACTCTAACTCGGCGTTCAATCGGCGAGTGCTACTTCATGATGTGGTGCATGCGCACCAAGTCCTTCTCGAACTGCTTGAGGTTCGCGGGGATCTTCGTGGATATCGAATCCTTCAAGGCGAGCCCTTTGTCCCGTTTGCTCTTCCAGACCTGTGAGTTGAACTCGAGTATGCTCTGACCCACCCTTTCGGTGACATCGAATCTCTGCGCCTCCGGGAAGCGCTCGAGGTGTATGCTCTGCATCCCGTAGAGTCTCCTCCACGTATAGTCTGTGATGAAGGGCGAGATTGGCGCAATGAGTAGCAGCAAGTCCCTCACCACTCTGTGCAGGGTGTACCAGGCGGCCTCCTGTTCCTCCTGAGTGGCACCATCCCCGTAGGCCCTCCCCTTCGCCATCTCAAGGTAATGCGATGCGAAGACGTTCCACAGGAACTCCCTCGTCTTCGTGGCTACGGTGAACAGGTCGAAGTTCTCGTATGCCTTCTCGCACTGTTCTGTCAGCTTCCCCAACTCGTTGAGCATCCACTTGTCAGTCCAAGTGAGTTTCGCAGTCTTCGGCTGCGGGAAAGAGCTGATGAACCGCGCGGTGTTCCACAGCTTCGTCAGGAACTTCCCTGCGCCGGCAATCCGCTCCTCGCTGAACCTGAAGTCGAAACCCAGGCTCGCTTCCGATACCCCCCAGAACCTGAACGCGTCAGCCCCATACCTTGCCAGCACGGGCTCGGGGTCGATGAAGTTGCCGAGGCTCTTCCTCATGGCCCGCCCCTGCGAGTCCTGGCCCAGCCCGCCTATCCACGCGTGCCTGAAAGGGGCCTTCCCAGTCAGCAGGTAGCTCTTCAACAGAGTGTAGTAGAGCCAGGTCCTGACTATGTCCTTGCCCTGAATCCTGATGGTCGTCGGGTAGGTCTGGGTGAAGAACTTCCTGTTCCTAAGATACTTCGTGATGAACAAGGGTGACAGGCTCGAGTCCATCCACGTGTCGAATGTCCTGGTCTCTCCGACGAACTTGGTGTTGCCGCACTTCTTGCACCGCTTGAAAGGCGCTTCATCCCTCCACGGCCTGTAGTACTTTCCTGGCTTCGGAACGTGGGGGGTGTTGCACTTACTGCAGTACCAGACCGGGATTTCTGTCGAGTAATACCTCCGACGGGAGATCGGGTAGTCGGTGGTCAGAACGTCGATCCAGTCCGTCAGGATCTGACGGTGCATTTCAGGATGGAACTGAATCTGTTTCGCCAGCCTCTTCATCGCCGGCTTGTAATCGAGTTGCTTGAGGTAGTACTCCTCCATCGGTATGATCTCTATGGGCGTGTGGCTCCTCTCACACATCGGCGTCCTGTGCTGAATCTGCTCCACCTTCACGGCTATCCCCATCTCCTGCAGGTCTTGGATGACCTGAGACCTCGCATCCTTCACCTGGGTTCCCGCGTACTTGCCGGCGACGGCCGTCAGTTTCCCATCCGTATCAATGGCTGTTATTTCCTTGAGCTTGAACTCCCTGAACAGCAGAACGTCGTTGTAGTCTCCGAAACTGCAGACCATCATAACCCCGGTCCCGAACTTGGGGTCGACGCTCTTGTGGCTCCTTATCAGCACTTCCCTGTTGTAAATCGGGACAACGGCGGTCCTTCCTACAAGCTTCCTGTAGCGGCCGTCTTCGGGGTTGACAACCAGCGTCTGGCAAGCGGCCAGCAACTCTGGCCTTGTCGTGGCTACCAGGAGCTCCTGCCTGCTGTCCTTCACTCTGAACCTGTTGGTGACCAGGTAGGTGGGGAGCTCTTCATATTCGATTTCGGCGTCAGCGATGGTAGTGTTGCAGTCCACGCAGTAGTTGTTCGGCCTGTTCGCGAGGTACACGAGCCCCTTCTTCCAGAGCTCGATGAACGACCACTGGGTGAGCTTCCTGAACTCCTCAGAGTCTGTATGGTACTTGTGCTCGAAATCTCCCGATATCCCCATCGTCTTCAAGAGGCCTATCATGTAAGCCTCCAAGTCGTCAAGCGCATGCTTGCACATATTGATGAACTCCTCACGGGGGGTCTTCTTCATCTGGACCCTGTACTTCCTTTCTGCGAAGATCTCGACAGGGAGGCCGTTCCTGTCTATTCCCACGGGATAGAGGACCTGCAACCCCCTCATTCTGGCCGACCTAGCCACCATATCGATCTGCGAATACTGCGTGAGGGCCCCCGGGTGCCAGGGCTTGCCTGAAGGATACGGGGGAGGGGTATCCATCACGAAGTTACCATTCTTACTTGTTCTTGGTTTGAATTCAAAGATTCTTTCAGATTCCCATACCTGTCTCATCTCGGCTTCCAGCCTGGGGTCCCATGAGGTGGCTTCGAGCTTCGCAGAGAACTGTGGCTGCAAGCGACGACACCTAGCCCGTTTACGACCTATTTGAAGTTAAGATGAGAAAAGAGACATTCATTTCGCGTAAATCGAAGGATCACGGATTCCGGCGTCCTTGAACGCCAGTTTGCGCCTCTTACAGTTGGAACAGGTCCCACAGTGCACCGGAAGTTTCCGCCCGTCCACCTTTCTGAACCCGTAGCCGGAATAACAGCTGTATGTGTACTCCCAAGGGACCCCCAACTTCTCCCCCAATTCGACCACCTTGTCCTTGTCGTACGTGATCAGGGGCGCTAGGAGTCTGTAACCCCCGTGGTGTGTAGACTGCTCCGCAAACCGGTTGGCTTCCTCGAGGAAGGCGGGGGTGTTGTCCTTCATGGCTACGGGAGTCTCCCTCCTGATCCCGATGTAGACGTCATACCGTTCGCCCTTCGATATGTACAGCGACTCGGCGTGAGAGAGGCCAACCAGAAGAAGAATGGCGTTCCTGCAGGGGTCCCACCACTTCAGAATGCGCTGTCTCGCCTTCTCTGCGTCCCACAGGTCTTCCTCCTTGGTCTCTGTAATCTTCTTTTCCGGGTGGGTGAGGACGGAAGTGCTGATGTCTCCCAACCATCTGAGGTTGACCATCTTCAAGGGAACCCCCAGCTTCCTGGAGATTGCCTTTATGCAGAACTTTTCGTATTCGTACGTCCGCTGTTTGTAGTCGCAGAAGATGAAAAGCTGCTTTTCCGGCTTCAGGACCTTGTTGACATAGTACGCTGTGGTCACAGAATCAACACCGCCTGAAATGCAGTTTATCGCGTTCCTGTCTTCGTCCATCTCACGAGTCGAACCTCCTCTGGATGACGCCCAGCCTGCTGACTGCCTTGTACATCAGGTAACCCAACACTGCAGTGGCCAAGAAGATTCCAGCGGTCACCTGAGGTATCTCAACGATCAAGGGGAGGTTGAAGGCATAACTCAACGCGTAGCTCACAGAGACCCCCAGGGCGACCGAATAAAGGGTCAGTCCCAGGAACACGCTTCTATTCCTCAGCTTCCACAGCACCCAGGCGAAAACGAAAGACGGAACGACATTGATCAGGTCAATCACCCCCAACTGGTCGCCAAACGCAGGCTGGTTGGCTATGAAGACCCCCAGGGCCTGCCCCACGACCGCGGGCCACCCGATTAGCGGGACAAGCCCCACCAACATGTTTGCCACGCGGAGGTTGATCACTCCGTAACTTATCGGGCTGAACGCCAGAACAAGGACGACATACATCGCAGCGTACACAGCGGCCGTTGCCAGCACTACGGTTCTCTTCACTACTTTCTCCTCCAACACCGGGATTTCTATGGCGGATCGGGTGGAGGTCACTCACCCGCCTTTCCGCCGCTCTGGTGGGTGCGGATTTAAGCGATTAGGTGATACTGGCTTCAAGCTCTGCGGCGTCTTGGTCGGAGAGCTCCCACCCCATTGCGCCTGCGTTCTCTCGCACGTGCTCGGCCCTCGACGCTCTCGGGATGGGGAAGATGTTATCCTTCTTCGCCAGCCATCGCAACGCAATCTGACTCCGGGTCTTGCCGTATTTTGAAGAGACGCCGTCCACCTTCGGGTTCGATGCAAGTTTACCATGACCGAGTGGATAATATGCGAGGAGAGCGATTCCCTCCCTCTGGCAGTACGGGAGTATGTCTTGCTCCACATTTCTGTGGACCAGGCTGTAGTTGAGCTGGACCGCGTTTAGCTGCGACTTCGGCAGCGCAGAGTTTGCCTCCTGAATCTGTTCGAGGCTGAAGTTGCTGACCCCAATGTGCCTCACCTTTCCCTCCTGCACCAGCTCTTCCATGGCGGCCATGGTCTCCCTAATGGGGACTCTCGGGTTTGGCCAGTGGACCTGATACAGGTCGACATAGGTGGTACCGAGACGTCTCAGACTTTTTCCGAGAGACCTGACGAGCGAATCACGGCGGAGATGATTCGACCAGGCCTTCGTGGCAAGGAAGATGTCCTCACGACTGTAGTTGCTGATGGCTTTACCGACCAGTGGCTCGGAACCATAGACCTCGGCAGTGTCTACCAAGGTTATCCCCTCTTTGATGCCAGCTTCGATTGCAAGCACCTTCTCCGTTGCCTTCCTCCTCCAGCCAAGGAACGCGGTTGCAATCCACAAGGGGTCGTAGTACGTCCCCATCCCGACCTCTGAGACCTTCTTCCCGGTCTTCCCGAAGTCCTTCAATCGCATTATACCCTTGCCCGCGGCCCCTGGCATCTATAGCTTGCTGGGTCTGATTCAGAAAAAAGGAGCTTGGGTTACTTCCCAAGCCCCAGGTGCAGTCCGTGCTTTGCCGCTGCAGCCACCCCACCAGTCACCGCAGCCCCGCCGCCGCTACTCCCAGCGTACAGGGAGAGGTGTTGCTGTAGCACCTGGTACGCGTGCGAGGCGCTCGGGACATGAGACAGCGCCACATGGAGTCCCGGAGGAACCACATGTGCTGCGTTGGCGAGGGCCGAGGCATCCCCGGTGGCCGCCGCGGTCGTTGCAGTCGCGGCCAGTCCGCCGAGTGCCGCGAGTACTATGGTTGACACCATTGTTCTCGAAACCCACTGGGACGGGGGCCGAGTTAATCCAACACTTTGGAACCCGTTGTACAACCGATTGCTACGGTACGCCTTTCTTGGGCATCCTTGGTTTCCCCTGCGCCTCTGCCACGAGGACCTCCTTCGGCAGGAGCCCGTACAGATCGGGGTGCTCTGTCTTGAGCGTGAAGAGAGTCGGAGGCATCAGACCCGTTCGACGGGCTCTTCTGACATTGTATTCGATGAACCGTCTCATTTCGGAAGTTTCTCCCCCAACTCTGACATAATTCCTTATCATTTCAATCGCCTCCTCATCACTTAGTTTTTTCAGATTGGTTGCGTATCCGCTGAGAATTAACCAAACGATTCGGTGGCGACCGTCGGAGATTGGGTGCTCAAGAAGGGTCTCTATGTAACGGTATCCTCTCTTGGTCCCCGACTCTTGGACGGGCACGTACTGCATCACAGCAGCCTTCACATCCAGCAGCTGCTTCGGGAAGGTAGCTCTCCTCAGGTTCTTGACCCCTTCCGATACCGCTCCCTGGGCGCAGTCTCCAAAGAGGTCGTTCACCAGGTTGTCGCTCAGAAAGACGGTGCCGCCAGAGAGGGCTTGTCTGACCAACTTCCACTTCGGCGACTTCGTCAGCTCGTGTTTGGTGACTAGGCGCAGGTAGCTTTCGAACGGCATGGAATACTGAATACGCCCTCCATCTTCTTCTATCAGCTTCAATCCCACACCGAAACACTCCTCCATCACCACCGCCTTTTCCCTCTCTCCCTCTTTGACGAAGAACCCCTTCGCCCGCTCGGCTTCCCTCTTGGAGAACTTCGACCTCAGGAACCCGTCTTGGCTTGAAACCAGTGCGGCAGCGAAGAAACTTGAGAACTCGATTAGCTCCGAGATGTGGGGCTCATATCTCATGCGCCCAAGTGCGTTCATCAACCTGCTCTGGGCCTGACCCACAACCTCTCTACTGGCGAGCCCCTCCTCAACCGGGATGGATTCGAAGAACTTCCTCGACCTCGGAGCGAAAGGGTATCTCAGCTCCAAGTCGGACAGCGACGGTCCACGATAGGACAACGGACTATCTGCTCACGAAACCCCTTTGCCTGGCTTTAAGGCTCTTCCTAACTTCTCTTCGCGGTCGAGACGATGGAGAGGACGTCCCTGTCTCTCAGAACGTAGTTCGTCGGGAGGTGGAGCCCGGTCCTGACATCGACGGCGTAGACCAGCCCCTTGGTGAGCTCGGTGTGTATCGAGCGGGCAAGCTCCTCCACGGTCGACCCGGTCGGCATGAGATAGACGTCGGGGAGGATTCGCCCATTCTTGTCGGTCAGCTTCTCGGCATCGGCTACCGGATAGATGGCGTTCATCTTGAGAAGCTTGAAGACTTCTATGTTCAACGCGAACTGGACCCCAGTCCTCAGGTACTCCCCGAAGACCTTCCTCCTGATGTAAGCGAGGGCGCTCTTCTGCGCCTCGTTGAGGTCCTGAGGCCTGAGGATTTCGAAGCGCTCCTCCCCTGGGACGTATTTGATGAGCCCCTTGGATTCGGCCCTTCGGAGAGTCAGCTCAGCCTCCCCACTCGTCGGGATGACAATCAACCCCTTGTACTTCTCTCTGAGCCTCTGAAAGTTCTCTGCGGCGAAGGGCAAATCCATCTTGTTGGCTATGACCAAGGTCGGCTTGGAGACTTCCCGGAGCACCCAACAGAAGTTCTGCATCTCCTTCTCCGTCCAACTGTCGAATTCCTTGTCGGTCAGCAGAGCTTCCTTCATCGCGGCGATGACGTGCTCCTTCCTGACCCCTATCCCGTGAAGGACCTCCTCGACTGCGCTAGGTATCCCGTATCCGGGCATCTTGGACAGCTTAGAAATCTTAGTTATGTTCGTAGTGAGGAGCTTGGTGTACCAAAGGACCAGTTCCAGTTCGACGTCTGCGAAGTCAGCGATTGGGTCCCCAGTCCCGGGCTCTGAAATCCTTCCGTCCTTGTCAACACTCCCCGAAGCGTCGACCACGTGCAGCAGGGCGTCGGACTGGGCCGCCACGCTGAGGAACTGGTTTCCAAGGCCCTTCCCCATCCATGCCCCCTTGATCAGACCCGGAAGGTCTGTGACCTCGACCGGTATGAATCTCCATCCGTCCTCGCACTTCGAGTTCGCCGGGTTGTCCTGGACTCCGAACTCCTTATGAACGCAGAGGGTGACGGTGTTGGCCACTCCCGTCTCAGGCGCTTTTGTGGTGAAGGGATAGTTGGAGACCTCCCCAGACAGCAAGGTCATCGAGTTGAACAGAGTCGTCTTTCCGGCGTTCGTCTTGCCTATGAGGCCTATCCTGATCATCCTAAGACCACATCCTGTTCTGCGTCAGGGAGGGTATAAACCGTTTTGGCGGGTTCCAGCTACGGCGAGGGGGCCGAGCGCCACGCGCGCTGCGCTTCGTACCAGTAGACCGCGGCGGAGGCTATCAGAACGCCGCAGAACCACTCCAATATCGGCACGTACTGGAAGTATGGAACCGCGCTATAGGTGAGGTAGACGGCGAAGACAGTGAAGAAGACGGCATAGAAGATGAACCTCGGGACAATCAGCGTCCCGACCCTGAGGAAGTTCCTCATCACGTCCACCTTCACCTCGTTAACAATCGAGTACTCCCCATTGTCCTCCGACACCAGACCAAGGTCCTTCAGCTTGTTCAGATGATACTGCGCCAGCGAAGGGTTCGACATCAAAAGGGCCCGCTGTACCTCTCTGACCCCTACTTTCCTCTTCTTGAGAGCATAGACATAGACCCGGAGGGTGTTCCCTTTCAGCTCAGCATCGACCATCCCCTGAGTCAGCTTCTCCCCCTGTGGTGGTTTGGCTTCGCTCAAGAACCTACAATCCAAAGGGAGTACGACCACGTTCAAAAACATTGATTAAAATCACCGGGTCGGCCCACCCTCAGTAGTGAAGCCCCTAACCAAGGCGGTAACCTACGGGATCACCGGCTTAGCCCTGGCGGGGGTCGTAATTCTCTCTGGTACCACCTTGGGTGCCCTCCCCATCACAGGTTCAAGCTTCAACCCGGGCTCCTCTGCCCTTCTTTCGGTCCTCCTTACCGACCCCCCATCAGTCCCTGACGGAGTCAATGCTGTCTACCTCACCTACACTGACCTCGGCGTCCACGTAGCGGGCCTCGGAGACAGCGGGTGGGTGATGATCGGTGGACAGGGATCTTTCGAGTCACTCAGCCTTGCCAACCTGACCCAAACAATCGCTTCGAGCCGGGTTCCGAGTGGTACGTACGACACGATTTCACTGACGATACCCACGGTTCAGGCTGAGTTCCAGGGCAAGAACTACAGCGTTGCCATCAATAACGAGAGACTGGTCGTCCCGATAGCCGGGGGTCTGAAGCTCAATACCTCAAGCGACGGGGTGGCGGTGATCGACGTCCAACCAACCGTGTTCAACCTTGGCAATCAGTCCGACCCACAGTTCATGATGACCAGCGGCGGCAAAGCACTGCAGATTCCATCCACCGACATACGCCCGGAAATGCGCGACATTGGGAACAGGTCGCCCCTTGGGGAGAAGCCCTGGTTCAGGGACCTCACAAATCACTCTAACACCCTCACAATCGGCTCCGCTTCACTCACCCCCGGGGCATTCGACATCTCGCTCTCAAACCCCACTGCAGCCCCGATGACCATCAAGATGATTATCATAACGCAAGTCGAGGCAGATTCCAAGCCAATGAACGCCTTGGGGAGGCTGACCGACTCGATGATATTCGGCGTAGGAGAGAACGGCATGATTAACCCAATCGAAATGCGCGGCACGAGCCACGGCGCAAGCCAACTAAAGTCAGTCCTGGACGCCACCGGCTACCAACTGGCCGCGAACTCCCAGGTGACATTCAGTTTCAAGGGCAGTCTTCCCTCGACTCCAGGGATCAGCACGGGTTCCTCGTATCAGGTGCTGGTAATGGGCGACCACCTGCTCGCCGAAACAACCGTCCAGGCTGGCTAGGGTTACCCCGGCCTGTAGCGGAGTATCACAGCAATGCCACCGAACGACCTGAACATCTTCCCTTCTTCCGTCCCGGAGGAAATCACTTCCACCTTCGAACCGACCTGCAAAGCACTCTCTTCGAGTATGTCCACTATGTCCCTCTCGATTATATCGTATTCCATCGAACCGCAGCTCTTGCAGGCTTCTGAAATCATCTCCTGCTTCTTCTGTACTTTCGAGGAAGCCAAGACCACGTCTTCCTTCACAGTCCTACACTTCCTGCACTTCGCTTCGAGCTTGACAGTGCCCAGGTCCTCCGAGACCAGCACCACTTCGGCGTTGGCCTTCCGCAGCGCTTCGAGGACTCTCGGCAGACCGTAAACAGCCAACCCCCCCGGCCGATTCACCTCGGACAGGAACTTCTGCACCAGCTTCTTCTCTTCGACGAGCCTGACGTCCTGCAGGGTGTCCGATGCCTTCTCAACCAGTTCCCTGACGCCCTCTCTGCCGGAGTATCCCAGGTCTATGACTGCCAACACCTTCTTCTGCAACTCGTAGTGCAGATACCCTCCCTTCAGGAACTCCTCCTTTGTCGGCCCGGGCCCGCCCACTATCATCCCTGTGACCTTCGCTCCATCGATGAAGACCCTCGTCGCGTGCTCGGCGACCCTGTGATAGTAGTAGGTCAGCTCCATCTCTCGACCCCGCTCGTACCTCCTCGCCGATTGTCCTCCCTTCCTCGTCTTCCCCGAGATGCCCGAAGTAATGAGGTCGGGAATCTCCAGGCTGTCTCCGCTGAGAATCCCTAGCCCTGCCTCACTCGCGTCTATGACCAACATCCCGAACACCTTCTCTTCCCTGAGCATGTCCTTGAGCCATTCGAGGTGGAAGTGGTCGTCGCAGTTATGGACCATGAAACCATTCGCGAAGAACCCATGGCTCTCTTGCCCCACGGTCAGGTCCCGGACGTCGGATAGGTACACAGGCTCAATTTTGGAGATCCCTTCCCAAAGGAGGGGCTCAGCGAGATTGTTCGTGGCTGTGCGAGACCACTCGGCGAATGTCGGAATCATCTCCGCGGTCACCAAAGGAACTCCGACCAGACCTCTGCTCCATTGGCTTACTGTCCTCGAGGGGACCGAGAGTAGTTCTCCGATTTGAGCGATTTGCATTCCGGTCGACCGGAAGGCCTTCGCCTTCGTCACCTTTTCCACAGCATCTCTGCGCAGCTGTGATTTGATTCTAAGGTACTCTCCCACAAGGTTCGACGATAGAGACTTTTTCGAACTGTATCGGAATCCTATTCGATGGCAGACCGCCAGAACGTTTGTCTCGGAGAGGTCCAAGCGCAGTCTGATTTCAATTGTACGAAGCCCGTCCTTCCTGACATATCCGGAGACCAAGTCGACGTCCCGAACAGCAACGCCCAAGTCTTCAAACATCTTACATAACTGCTTGGCCAGCTTCAAACCCGAATCCCTCTTCTGCTCAACCCGGTGGAAAGAGATTCTAAGGGAGGTGCGGACGTTGCGCCCTGACAACCTCGGTGCCTCACCGTCGCCCCCCAAGTAGGTTGACAGGAATTCCTTCTTGATACGCGGCGTCGCCGCCAACAACCATTCGGGAACTAGAGGAGCGTTCACAACCTTCTTGCCAACGGGGGCACCGAGCGCCCTGAGCAGGGTCACCAAGGCGGTCTGCCGCAGCTTCAGGTGGCGTGTCCGCGCCGTATACTTCCGGCCCTCAACGTTCATCGTATAGACGACTTCCCGACCTTTTGGCGCTTCGTAGCCAAGTCCTCTGACATCTGTGAGAACTTCAGATTCGTCCGCCTTTCTTCCGACAGAGCAATCGATTGTGAAATAGTTGTAAGAACCGTTCTTCCTCTGCTCGGTCGTCTTTGTTAGCGAACCGTCACTGAATAGGTGACCCAGAAGGCGGGCTATTGCAGGTAACTTCGGATTATCGTACCTTAACGGAAGGAGCCCTTGTTCATTCAATCTTTTCACAACGAGTTTCATATTTTTCGGGGGCGCAGTGACTTGATACAACCTTCTTTCTTCCAATATGAGTCCTGGCTCCTGTACCGATTCATGCGGTACGCCAAGATCCGGGAGAGGTAAGACGCAGACCAAGTCACCTTCTCTCAACTGATCCAATCTCTTCCAGCCGGTGGGGGTATAGAACGGATGGTCTTCCGTTGCGAGTATTTCTCGCCCACTATCAGAGGTGAGCCGGAAGCTTCTACGGTCTCCCGCCGGGATCTCGAGGTAACGGCCGATTTTCGAAGGCACCACTTCTTTCCGGGAGAAATCGACCGACATCACTTTCTGCCGTGACCAATCACTCTTAAGCTCCTCCATCGTCCTTTGCTCACCGCTTTCTGTGAGGATGCGGGTGTCGGGGGCAAGGCACTGGTACAGATACGCGGTCACCGGCTTTGGGGGCGCGATTTCATAGAGGTTGATTACTTCGCTCCCCAACCCGTTCGTCGGGAGGGCACCACAGAATATGACGAGCCCGGTGTCGGGGGCCGTCCTGTACAGTTTGAGCCTCTGCATCGCCCGGGTCAGAGCGTCTTGGACGTGGTTCCTCGTGGTGTCCGATTTGATGTTGCCCGCGGTCCCCCACTCTTCTCGCAGGTTGGCTATGACTTCATGGATTGGCTTCTTCGGGGGGATGTAGAGCGAAACGAGTTCGGTCCCTCGCCCTTCCTTACTCGCGAGTTCTGTTATCAGCTTCCTGACTTTGTATAGCTTGACTGAATCGGGTTTTGTCGACAATGCGCAGGCACCTCTGAGTCAGGCGGGAAGAGCGTTATCGGACTCCGTGGCAGAACGCATTGAGACAGTCAGGAACCCACCGCACCCATTTATAAAACCTGTCACACGACGAACGATGAAAGCGGTGCAACTGTGTTGAAGACAGTGCTCAGGATCGGTGGCTCAGTGCTGGGGTCCCCTCCAAACGTGGAGGTTGTAGAAGGATACGCACGAGTCGTCTCCGACCTCAACTCCGAAGGCCACTCGGTCGCTGTGGTGGTCGGGGGCGGGCACGTCGCAAGAGAGTACATCAAGTCGGCAAAGGGGATGGGGCTCTCCTCCTACCAGCAGGACACCATTGCGATACACGCGTCACGGCTCAACGCCAGACTGGTTGCGATGAAGCTCGGAGGCGTCAGTTCGGTCCCCACCTCAATCGACGGGATGTTGCAGAGGCTAGCCAGGAACAGGGTCGCGGTCATGGGGGGCCTCAGTCCGGGGATAACCACAGACACGGTGGCCGCGATCGTCGCGCAGAGATGGAACGCCGACCTCCTAGTGAAAGGGTCCGACCAGGATGGAATCTACAGCGCAGACCCGCGCACGAACAAGAAAGCGAAAAAGTTCGACAAGCTCCCGTACGAAAAGATGAAGGAGATACTCGGGGGAGCCCACAAGCCGGGAATCCATAGCATAATCGACCCTGTGGCAATCGAACAACTCCTGAGTTCCAGGATCAGGTTGATCATTCTTAACGGCTCCAACCCCAGAGCGGTGCTCAAGGCTGTCCACGGCGAAAAGATCGGCACCCTTGTCACTTGAGGGCCACAGGGGGGTTGGCTAAGAGATGGTATCCCTAGTAGTCTACGCCGCGCTGCTCGTGTCCATCACCGTGGCGTTCTGGTCCTCCCTCGTGGAGGCCACCTATCTCACGCTCCGGCCCTTCTCGCTGAGTT
>CAYYYU010000040.1:0-20862 GCA_964476175.1 uncultured Nitrosopumilales archaeon | reverse complement strand
GTCCGAAGGAGTGGGCCGTCCTCTTCCTTCAGGTCAAGGGTTGCCCTGGCCATGCCGTCTTCCAGGTAGCTGATCTCGAAGCCCATCTTCTTCATCAGTGTGATTGCGCGCGTGTTTTCGCGCAGCATTATGGCATAAATGGAGGAGACGTTCATATCCTTGCAGACATCAATCGCGTGGTCCACCATCTTCGTCCCCAGCCCAAGACCCTGCCAGCGGTCGGTTACTATGAAGGCGAGTTCGCCCTTCTTGCCGTCTGGCTCGAGCCCTACCCTTGCCACTCCGAGCAGCTTCCGTTTCCCGTCCTCTGTTATCTCGGCGACTATCGCGACTTCCCTATCGTAGTCGATGTTGCAGTACCGGATCCTCGTCTCATGAGGAGTGTCCTTTATCACCTGGAAGAACCTGTACCGAATCGACTCCTCCGAGAAGCTCTGGAACATCTCTAGCCACATAGTCTCGTCCTCTGGCTTGATCGGCCTCAGGGTCACGCTCCGTCCGTCCCTGAGCTTCCAAACCGTCTCATACTTCTTCGGATATGGGGTAATCACGAGGTGCTGGTGGGGCTCAGGCCTTTCGATGACCTTCTCCCTTTCAACAACAATCCTTGCGTCAAAGGCGAAAGCCTCGTCAGCGGCCACGAAGAGAGGGTTGATGTCGACCTCCTTCAGCTGAGGGAAATCAACCAGCATCTGGCTGAACAGGACCATCAGCTCCTCTAGAAGCTTCACGTTCGCAGGTGGCATGTTCCTGTATCCCTTCAGTAGCTGGTAGACCTTCGTCTCCTCCATGATCCTCCTGGCGAGAGTCTGGTTCAGGGGCGGGAGCCCGACCGCAAAGTCTCTGAAGAGCTCGACCCCGACCCCCCCGCTCCCGAAGAGGATCACGGGTCCAAAGAGAGGGTCGGTCTTCGAACCGATTATGAGCTCGTAGCCTTTCTTGTCGATGAGCCGTTGTACGGTGACCCCTTGAATCTCTGCGTCCGGCCTGTATCTGAGGGCGTTCTGGACGACTCTTCCGTAAGCCTCCCGAAGCTCGACGTCGTTCGCGATGCCCAGCACGACCCCACCAGCGTCAGTCTTGTGGACTATCTGAGGCGAAAGAATCTTCATCACGACCGGATACCCCAGTTCGTTCGCTAGCAAGACGGCCTCTTCGACGGTGCGGGCGACCTTGGTCTTGACGACCGGGAAATTGTAGTATTCGAGGAAGGTCTTGGCTTCTGCCTCGTTTAGGACATCCCGGTTCTCCTTTGCCATGTTGCGGAGGATGACCATCAGGGGCCGCTTCGGCGGAGTGATGTCGACAGGGAGCTCCTCTGGGGTCTCGTACAGGAGCTCAAGGTTCCTCTTGTAGTGGTACATGAACATGTAAGTCTTGACTGCCTGTTCGGGGGTGGAGTAGGTGGGGATGCTGTTCTGGTTGAACAATCTGTTTGCCTCCTCGACCGGGCCGAAGCCCATGAAGCTGGTCAGAATCGTCTTGTTCTGGTATCCGCGGCTCTTGCAGAGCTCGACGATCGTCTTCGCAGTCTCGACAGGTTCGCCTACCGCCTGTGCGGTGTAGATGACCAAGACGCCGTCAACGTTGTCGTCTTTGAGACAGGCCTCGACCGCCAGCTTGTACCTGTCCGGTTTGGCATCCCCCAGCACGTCGATTGGATTGCCCCTGCTCCAGAACTTCGGCAGGTTGTCGTTGAGGGTCTTCATCGTCGCTTCGCTCAGGGCGGCCATCCTCCCGCCGAGCCCCAGGATTGCGTCGGTCGCCATCACCCCCGGACCCCCCGCATTGGTCACTATGGCGAGGTTCGGTCCCATCGGGAGGGGTTGCATTCCTAGGACTTCGGCACAGTTGAACAGGTCGGCTATCTCGGCCACCCGGACCATTCCCGCCCGTCTGAACGCGACATCGTAGACTTCGTCCTCCCCGGTCAGCGACCCGGTGTGTGACGCCGCCGCCTTAGCGCTCTCGCTGAACTTCCCAGCCTTCACAACGATTATGGGTTTGGTCCTGGCGAAGTGCCTCGAGGCGCTCATGAACTTGCGGGCCTCAGTCAGACCTTCAACGTACATCAGGATGCTCCTGGTTCTCGCGTCGGTTCCGAAGTAGTCAATCAGGTCTCCGAAGTCCACGTCGAGCATCGAACCAACAGAGACGAAGTTGCTCAGACCGATGTTTTCGTGTATCGCCCAGCTCAAGACTGCGGAGCCGATAGCCCCGCTCTGCCCGATGAACGCGATGTTGCCCGGCTTCGGCGTGCTCTTCATGAAGGTCACGTTGAGGTTGATGCTGGGTCTCATTATGCCGAGGCAGTTCGGGCCGACAATGCGGAGTCCGTACTTCTTCTTTGACTCCACAATCTGGTCCTCTAGGGCTTTGCCTTCGGGGCCGATCTCCTTGAAGCCAGCGCTAATGATCACCAACCCGATTATCCCCGCCCTCCCGCACTGCTCAACGATGTCGGGCACTGTCTTGGCCGGGGTCGCAATTACTGCCAGGTCTACGGTCTCTGGAAGCTCACCGACATTGGAATATGACTTTACCCCGAAGATCTCTGACCTCCTGATGTTGACCGGATAGACGTGCCTCTGGGTCCTTGGCTCGATTAGATTCTTCATCAGGGCGTAACCCACAGTGCCTTCCTCGTCGCTCGCCCCGATCAGCGCGACGCTCCTCGGGTTGAATATCTTCTCGAGGTTCTGGGTTACCAATCCCCTGGCCTTTCATTTCGCCTGCGGACTCGTCCGGAAGTTAAGGTTTGCCACGTACGGGTTAGGTCGCGAGGTGTCGCCCTAGCTGACTATCAATTCCCCGTTCTGCATGAAGATGTGGACCGAGCATGGGATTTCGCAGAAGATTCTGAATGTCCCTGTCTCGTTCGCCACGAACGACAGTTCCAGGACCTTCCCGGGGGCGATGGCCTCGAGGGAGTTGTCGTAGTAGTGAGCCACCTGGAAGCTGTGGGGCTGCGTGTCTGTGTTGCAAACGACGAAGGTCACCTTCGTTCCCTTCTCAACAGAGACCACCGGCCAAGGATTCGCGGGGGCTCCGTGGTCTGCGCTGTCGTTGAACCCCCTGTTGCTGGCAATTACCAGGAAACCGTCCGGAGGTTTGGTACAGGAAGGCTGCCCCTGCGTAATCCCGGAAGCGTATATCGCTCCGATTGCCGCGCCGGCGAGCACTATCACCAGGACAATGACGGTCGTCCTCCCCCAGGCTTGCATGTGGATGCCGGACCTCAAGAGTGGAGGAGGGCAGCGGCGTATATGAACAGGAAGCCGAGTAGGATGAGGAACCCTGTCTTGAGGGACTCGCCAGCACCTGCGCTTCCTTCGTGGACGAAGAGCGCTTTCGACAATCGAATCAGGACAAAGAGGGACGCCCCAACGGCAAGGGCGAAGGCATAGGTAGCATCGTACACGAAGTAGTAACCTGTAATGGAGCCTACAAGGCCGGGAACAGAGAACAGTGCGGCCAGGGCGACAAGTTCCAGAAGCCTCCTGCCTTTGCGCAACCCCGCATCCGCCCGGAAGCCCAGATAGCACGCCCCGACCATGACCGCCTCAAGTGCTTTGTGAATGATGAACGAAACCGCCGGGGCGACACCCCCGAAGGCGTCAACCAGCGAAGACTGGTTCGTGGAAGCCGCTGTCGACCCGAACGCAGAGCCCTCGCCGAACCCGTGGATTCCGATGGCGAGCGCTATTGTGAGTGGCACGAACAGACCCGACTTGTACGAGCTCTCGCTGCCTAGCAGCCCCGAATCCGCGACGAAGAAGACCAGCAGCCCCGCGCCCATCAGGACCAAGAGAACCAGCTGGTATGAACCACCGTTGAGTCCCGAGTTCAGGTCGAGAAAGGCCGAATCCGCGAAGGTGTCAGAAAAGTACAGAATAAAGACCCCCAAAGCGAAAGCCGCAGCGTACCTCGGATTCAGGCGTGGGGAAAAACCAACTAGGAGAAGCCCCGCTGCCGCTGGCAAGAACGTCGAAGCGAGGAACCCCAGAAAGGTCTCTGCGAACCCTAGCACAGCGAGCACGCTGGCTTCTGGTTTTTTGAGTTTTCGAATCAAACGACGCGGAAGAGAGCGTCACGTCAACCGAGCCAACAGATATTAACGAGCGGCATTCGGATTTCATCTCAGATGAAATTTCTCTTCGTGACAGACGCGAGCCTGTCCGCTGACCTCGCTTGGCAGCTGAAGAAAGAAGGACACGAGGTCAAGATGTCCTGCCGCGATCAAGGGGAGAAGGACGTCGGAATGGGATTCTTCGAGAAGGTCGAAGAATGGGAGCCTCACAAAGACTGGGCCGACGTGATAATATTCGACGACATCGAGTTCGGGTCAAAAGCGGAACAGCTCAGGAAGGAAGGGAAACTTGTTGTCGGGGGGTCGGTCTACACGGACAAGCTCGAGCTCGACAGGGAATTCGGTCAGGCGGAGCTGAACTTGGCTGGAGTGGACATCCTTCCCAGCTGGAACTTCACTTCATTCGACGCCGCGATAGACTTCGTGAAGAACAATCCCGACAGGTACGTGTTGAAGCCCAGTGGAAGGGCGCAGAACGAGAAGGAGCTCATCTTCATCGGGCAGGACAACGACGGCAAGGACGTTCTGCAGGTTCTGGAGCACTACAAGGCCAACTGGTCGAAGAAGATCAAGGAGTTCCTAATGCAGAAGTATGCGGAAGGGGTCGAAATAGCGGTCGGGGCATTCTTCAATGGGAAGGATTTCATCCTCCCGATCTGTGTCAACTTCGAGCACAAACGCCTCTTTCCCCAGGAACTCGGTCCGAGCACCGGCGAGATGGGGACCTCCATGTATTACACAAGGAGCAGTCCAGTCTTCGACCGCACCCTCCTGAAGATGAAGGACAGGCTCGCAGCCAGCGGGTACGTCGGGTACATAGACATCAACTGCATCGTGAACGGCAGGGGCATATGGCCACTCGAGTGGACATGTTACGACACGGAAACCGAAATACTTACGAGAAGAGGATGGAAGAGATATGACGAAGTAAACGTCGGCGACGAAACACTTGCCATCTCCCCGGTATCCCGAGAAATTGACTGGCGTACAATAACGGGAAAGGTGGTGAAGGACTACGACGGAGAAATGATCAGATTCTCAGCGAGGGAGAGAGCACACACCGCCCTTGATGCGCTCGTTACTCCCGACCATAACATGTTGATAGAGTACTCTGGGTCGCTGAGATTTACCAAGGCGGGGTCAGTCCCGATTCACCAGACGAAGGTGATTCGCAGTGGATGGTTCAATGGAACGTCGTTGAAGAGCGTGATGATTCCCGAGTATGTGGAGACACACCATCTGGGGAGGCACCACACTTCGATGTTAATCGTTCATCCTCAGATCGAAGTCCCGGCAGAAGCGTTCATGAAATTCCTCGGCCTTTATCTCGCGGAAGGCTCATGCGGGGAACACATTATCTCCATCGCTCAAAGTCCTGAAGGAAGCAAACGGGACGAAATAACAGAGATTCTTTCTTCGACAGGTCTCAAATATACAGAGCAGAAGAATGGTGCCTATCAATTCAGTTCAAGGCAGCTTTGTGCATTCTTGGAGCAGCTGGGGTTGAAGCATTCGAAGGCATCTACGAAATTCATTCCCCAACGATTCAAGGACCTGGAGCCAAGGCTGCTCGAAGACTTGTTGTATGGATACAGGCTTGGCGATGGGAACAAGCATCACAGGACCGGGCAAGTGAGTTTTGGGACGACCTCGAGACTCCTCGCTGACGACGTCCAGGAGCTGCTATTCAAATGTGGCAAGGTAGCAAATATGAGAACCCAAAAACAGAAGGGAACGAAATCAATTGGAGGTTACACCAGGAACGAGGACCTGATCGTCATATCGGTGCGAGGATTGAAGCAAGATTACTACCTGGACAAACGTGTGATTTCACGGCAGCATTACGTGGGGAAGGTTTGGGATGTCGAAGTAGAGGGTTGGCATACGATGCTGGTTCGAAGGCACGGGAAGCCCTTCTTCAGCGGGAACTGTCGTTTTGGCTACCCGACCATAAGCATCCAGATGGAGGGAATCACGAGCGAGTGGGGGACGTTCCTTCACGAGCTCGCACAGGGAAAGGACGCCCAGCTCAAGACGAAGAAGGGTTACCAGGTGGGGGTCGTAGTCACAATCCCTCCGTGGCCGTTTGAGGACGACAAGGCGTTCAGGAAGTACTCGGAGGGTGCAACCATCCTGTTCAGGCGGCAGTCTCTGGACGGGATACACATCGGCGAGGTGAAGCTGGAGGAGGGGGACTGGCACATCGCGGGCAATTCTGGCTATGCTCTCGTAGTCACCGGTTCAGGGGCGACTATGGCAGACGCAATCGAGAAGGCGTACCAGAACGTGAAGAACGTTACGATGCCGAACATGTTCTACAGGAATGACATAGGCCGCAGATGGACCCACGACAGCGACATGCTGCTCAGCTGGGGCTATCTCTAGCCCTGCATCTCGAGCCAGTCCTCCAGGTCAGACATCACTTCTCGAAGGTCACTGTACTTCGCTCTCTTGAGTGCCTGTTTCAGGAAGAAGTCAAGCTCCCAGCCCTCGACCGTCTTCCCGCGCGCAACCTCGAGCAGTCGGGTTCGAGAGGCGGGGTACTCCATCCCCTTGAGCGTCCTCGAGGCTGCGGCGGTAAGGCTACTGACCTTGCACCACGCCACCTTTCTTGGACCTCCTTTCCCGGAAGAAGTGGTACGGAACGAGTATCACGAGGAGGACTTGGGCAGCTGACCCGACGACAAACGTGGCGGCAGGGAGGAGCACCCTCTCCTGGATGAAAGCGTAGTGAGCAGACTGAGGCAAGGAGGAGGTGAGAGCCAGTATGGCGAGGACGAAGGCAAGGTAGTACGACGCACGCGGCCTTACGAAGGTCAGGATAGCATCGAGAACGAACAGGACCCAGCCGGCTGCTACGAAGTCGAAGACTGCGGTAGGCAGCAGCCCTGAGACCTGCCAGAGGAAGGCGACGCCAAGAAGCACCGAGAATAGGACCAACAGCTGAATCGCCCTCCCAGTCTGTAACATGCTGGCTCGCGAATCTCCGGGATATTTGAGACTAGTGCCTCAGAGAAACTCTTTTCAAGAGTGCAGGAGTCGCGCCCTCCGTTGCCAACCGGTCCTTACAGGTCGTTCTACCTGCCTGAGTCCACCCCCCATTATCCTCCTTCGAAAGAATTCCTCGTCGAGCATTTGAAGATCAAGCTGGACGTGGATTTCACAAGAAAAGGGGTTGCCGGGACGTGCACACTCAGGATTAGGCCCATCAGAGAGGGGCTGAACGGGATAGTCTTGGACGCGTGCGGCATGCAGATTCAAGGTGTCACGGTCGACGAAAAGCCCTGTCCTTTTGAATACGACGGCGAGAAGCTCACCATCGACGCCTCCGAAAAGGTCACAGAAACCCGCTCCGTGACTGTGGATTACTCGGCAGTCCCCCGAGACGGCATCTACTTCGTGGGGCCGGACGAAGAGTACCCCGAGAAGCCGGTCCAGGCCTGGACCCATTCAGAAGCCGAATTCGCCCGGTTCTGGTACCCTTGCTTCGATCACCCCAACGACAAATGCACGAGCGAGACCATCATCACCGTCCCTTCCGGGTTCGCGGTCATCTCGAACGGCAGGCTGGTCTCGAAGGCAGAGGATGCGGGAAGGGTCACGTTCCATTGGAAGGATGACGTCCCCCACTCCAGCTACCTGACATCATTCGTGGCTGGCAGGTTCAGCGAAGCCCGGGAGGATTCGGAGGGGGTCCCTCTGTACTACTACTTCCCAGAGACAAGGAGGGACGACGTCCAGAGGTACTTCGGGGAGACCCCGAGGATGATCAAGGTCTTCAACGAGATCACGGGGGTCAAGTACCCGTACCCAAAGTACGCCCAGACCACAGTGGAGGACTTCATTTTCGGGGGGATGGAGAACGCAAACGCTACCACTCTCACCACCACGCGCTTCCACGATGCTCGGTCCGACGAGGACTTCCAGGCGGCGTACGGCAGCCCGAACAGGAATGCCGTTAACCTCGTGGCTCACGAGCTCGCTCACCAGTGGTTCGGAGACCTGGTCACCTGCTCGGACTGGTCTCACGCGTGGCTCAACGAAGGGTTCGCCGACTACATGCAGGTCCTCTACATCGAGAGGACCCGGGGGGTCGACGCCGCGAGATGGGACATGGTGACAAAGGTCCAGGACGCGATTGAAGAGGACGAGTCGGACTACAGGAGGCCGATCGTAGAGAAGAACTACGTCTATCCCGACGACGTCTTCGACGCAACCACGTACGAAAAGGGTGCCTGGATGATCCACCAGCTGAGGTACCTGATGGGGGACGCCGCGTTCTTCAGGGGAATCCACGAGTATCTGACGAGGTTCTCTCACAGGAACGCAGACACCCACGACCTCAGGAAGGTGATGGAGGAGGTCAGCGGGCTCTCGCTCGAGCAGTTCTTCGAACAGTCGTTCTTCATGGCAGGCTATCCGGAGTTCGAGGTCTCCTACTTGTGGGAGAAGGAAGCACGGACCGCAACTGTCTCCGTGAAGCAGGTGCAGAAGCTCGAGCAGAAGACGCCGGTCTTCTCGCTGCCATGCGAAATCGTATTCTACACCGTGAAGGGGAGGCAGAAGAAACGGGTCTGGCTGCGCGCGGCCGATCAGACGTTCTCATTCGAACTTGACTCCGAGCCGACCATCGTCGAGTTCGACCCTGAGGAATGGTTGCTGAAGAAAGTCTCGTTCAAGAAAAGTGTCGCACTGCTGCTCAACCAGTTGGAGGGGAGCCAAGACGCATCGAGCCGCGCAGCCGCTGCACGGGAGCTGGGGAACCTCAAGGACGCCGGAGCGGTGGAGGCACTCAGGAAAGCTGCAACGAGGGACGATTTCTGGTACGTCAACGGGTGCGCTCTGAAGGCGCTTGGAGACATCGGGACGCCTGAAGCTCTTGAAGCTCTTCTGGGGGTCGGAAAGCCAGTGAACAGAAGGGCTCGCCGGATGCTCGCCGAAGGTCTCGGAAGCTTCAAGGATAAGAAGGCGAGGACCCTTCTGCAGGAACTCCTCCAGTCTGACCCGAGCCCTTACGTCAGATGCGAAGCTGCCCTCTCGCTCGCGAAGGCAGCGGGGGAAGAGGCGCTCTCCGCTTTGAGGGAAGCAATGAAAGTCAGGTCCCCCAACGAGACCCTGGCAGAAGCCTGCCTCGCAGCGATGGGCAAGACCGACAACGAGGAAGTAAGGAGTCTGGTGAAAGACTCCCTCAGGTACGGGAGGCCTACGAGGGTCAGAATAGGCGCAATGAAGGCAATCAAGGAGAGGGGGCACATCATTGACGAAGAGCTCCCGATTCTAAAGAAGATACTACTGACAGACCCGGAATTCGGCGCAAGAGACTATCTCGTAAGCAAGCTGATTCCAGCGGTCCACGACAGACGGTTCTTGGACGCCCTGCAGGAGTCGTCGAAGACAGACCGAGACAACAGAATCAGGAGGAGCGCGCTCGAGGCGTACCATCAGATTTCCGACGACACCGAGATATCTGCTACCATCTCCAGGCTGAAGGAAGAGGTCGAGAAGCTGAAGGAACAGGTCGGCAGACCGCAGCCCTAGTGGGACACCGGCGCTATTCGACGAGCTTGCGCCTGGAATCCCCACGGGACGCAGTCACCTTCGACTGCCTTGACGACAGGAGTCTTCTGATCTTGGGGTCCATCAGGTCGAAGACCGACGCTATGTTGTACCCGCTCTCCGAAAAGGCGTGCCGTTCCTTGGGGGTGTACAGCTCGACCGAGACCTCGTATCTGGCGTGGTCCTTCCTCGCCTTCTTCGACTTGACCACCGCCCTGATCTCCTGCACGAATGGGAAGGCCCTGAGCATTTCGCGCGAGAGACGCTCAAACTTCAGCTTCGCTTCTGCCGACTCCAGAGGGGACTCGGGTAGGCCAACTATGTAGAAAGGAGGCTCCTTCGGTTCGGATGCTGCCATTTGAGAAACTGGCGGGCAGTCTTGAATGCGGTTATTATGGATTCTGAGCTTCTGCGCGTCATCTCCACAATTGGAATCATCGAATCGAAGGCCGATGCCAGCGGAAACCCGACGAAGAGGACTTCGCGATGAGATATCCTCGGAATAGATAGGCCTTACACGTGGAAGAGGCCGGGGAGCTCCTTCAGGGAGGAAATCACATGGTCTGCACCCTCCTCCCGGAGGCGCGCAGCAGTGTACAGTCCAGTCGCCACCCCGATGACCTTCAATCCAGCCCTCTTTGCCGCCATTATGTCGAAGAGGCCGTCTCCGACATACAGAATCTCCGCCTTGGGGATGGAAAAGAGGTCGAGCGCCTTCAAGAGGCCTTCGGGACTGGGTTTCATGGTCTCGACGTCGTCACGGGTGAGGATGAAATCGAAACAATCGTATATCCCGGCCCGACGAAGGACCTCGTACGCCGCCTTCCTTCCGCTGTTAGTAAGGACAGCCAGTCGGACGCCCCTGTCGCGGAGATAGAGCAGCGTCTCCCTGGTCCCAGGAAAGACTTCGGCGTCCCTCGTGCTCTCTTCTTCGAACCTGTCCAGTATTGAGAACAACCTCGCCCTAAGCGAGGGGTAGTCGACCCCCCGAGCTCCTGACCTCGCCTGCCTGCCTGCGGAATCGATGATTTCTTGTGTTGGGGAAGCCAAAGTGAGTCCGGATGTGTCGAGCCCTGCTCTCGCCAGCTCCTCGATAAGCGCCTTCCTCGTCCCTTGCACGTCGAACTTGAATGTAACCAGTGTGCCGTCGACGTCAAGGAGCGCAGCGCTTGGCATTCGGATCTAGATCTTTCTTCTCGAGAAGAGGATGAGGATCGCGATTCCGGCCAGGCCGATGGCAACGGCGAGGATGGCGAACGCGCTGAGAGTGTCTCCTGCCGCGAGCATGACGGGCACGCGAAACAGCAAACCGGTCGTGATTCCCGCAAGGTCGATATTTATTCATTCTCTCGCAAACGATTAAGTAATTTCGTGCCTCCCCGCAGCCGATGCTGCCGCGGGTCACGTGCTTCGGGGGGGTGGGCGAGATCGGAGGCAACAAGTTCCTCCTCGAAGACAGGGACACGAAGGTCCTCCTGGACTTCGGGTCGGGCTTCTCCGACGGCTCTTCGTACTTCAATGACGTCATCGCCCCGAGGGAGGTCAACGGGGCAGGGGACCTCTTCGAGTTCGGCCTCCTCCCGGAAATCCCCGGGCTCTACTCCGAGGAGGCCCTTCAGAACACGCGGCTCAGGTACGTGGAGCCCGAGGTTGACGCAGTGGTTTTGAGTCACTATCACTGGGACCACATGGGAAGGATCTCGTACATCGACCCCCGGATACCGGTCTACTGCGGCGAGACTACGTCCTTCATCCACGAGGCGTACAGCGAATCGTCGGGTTCCCCCCTCGACGACCACATCCTCAAGAAGTTCAGGACCGGAGACAAGTTCAAGGTCGGGTCAATGGAAATCGCACCGGTCCACGTCGACCACTCGATACCGGGGGCGTACGGCTTCGTTGTCCACACCAGCGAGGGCCCAGTCGCATACTCCGGGGACTTCCGCTTCCATGGGCCTGTGGGCGCTATGACCGAGGATTTCGTGCGGGAGGCGAGACGTTCGAAGCCCCTCCTGCTCTTGACTGAAGGGACGAGGGTGCGGCCTGAAGACGCGAAGAGCAACTTCAGCGAGAAGTCGGTGCTCGGGGAGGCGTTAGGGCTGGTCAAGAGTAGCCACAAGCTGGTCCTCTCGACGTTCAAGGGGAACGACGTCGACCGGATCAACACGTTCCACGAGGCTGCACGTAGGAACGGGCGCCAACTCGTCGTGTCTATGAAGGCTGCGATAGTGCTGAAGAAGCTGGAAGCCGACCGAGGGATACGCGTCCCGCGGGTGGGCAGGGACGTCCTCGTCTATGTACGCCGTAAGAAGACAGGGACCATAGACGACAAGGACTACAGGCGGTGGGAGCGGCAGTTCCTCGACATCGGGATAACCGCATCAGAGGTCAGAAAGAAACAGAAGGAAGTCTTCCTCCATCTGGACGAGTGGAACTTCCCAGAACTCGTTGACATCAAGCCTGACAAGGGGGGGACCTACATCCACGCGGCCACCGAAGCGTTCAACGAGGAAGGGGAGCGGGATGAGGAGGTCATCAGGAACTGGATCGACCACCTGGGGTTCAGCTACCACCAGCTGCACGCGTCTGGGCACGCGCCGATGGCCGAGGTGGGGAGACTCATCGCCGGGGTCGGTGCGAAGAAGGTGGTCCCCATCCACACTGAGTACCCGGGACTGTTCGCTTCATTCAGGAAAAAGGCAATCTGGAAGCTGGAGGTCCCGACGAAAGGGAAACCCATCTCTGTCTCGCCGACCTGAGCCCTTATTACGCGCCCATCCGTAAACGAGGCGTTGCAGCGTGCCCGTTTCGCTCCTAGCAGATGGGACCTGAGAGACGTTCTGCCTTCGGGCGACCGAGAGGCTATGTCGAAGGTTCTGGAGGGGTTGGATTCCAAGGCGAAGCGCTTCGAGTCGTTGAGGGTGAGGCTCCAGGGCTTCGCACCAGCAGACGTCGTCGGAGCACTGTCGCTCTACGAAGATATCTACGAGGAGCTCTCGCGGGTCTCCTCGTACTGGCAGATGAAGTATACAGCCGACACCTCGGACCAGACAGCGAAGGCGTCACTGGACAAGGCCGAGGAACTTGACGCGGAGGTGAGGAACAAGCTCCTGTTCTTCAGGCTCTGGTGGACCGCCCTTCCCGCGCAAGACGCAGAGAGGCTCGAGCCTTCGAACACGGACCACCGGTACTTCCTCTCTTTGTGGCGAAAGCTGAAGCCTTACACTCTAGAAGAGAAGGTCGAGCAGGCGCTCAACATCAAGAACACTACCGGATTCGCTGGTTGGACGCACCAGTATGACAAGATCACGTCAGGGTTCGTCTTCAGACTTGAAGTCAGGGGGAAACCCAACAAGGGCGGCGGTGGGAAGCCGAAGGAACTGGTCGTCGAAGAGGTCACAAGGCTCTTCACTTCCCCTGATCCTGCACTTCGAGAGGCAGCGTACAGGTCCCTTCTGGCGAAGTACGCGGAGAACGGGGAGGTCCTCGGCGAAATCTACCGCACAATCGTAAGGGACTGGCGCAACGAGAACGTGAAGTTGCGCGGGTATTCCTCCCCCATTGCGTCGAGGAACCTTGAAAACGACGTCCCCGACGTCGCCGTGAAGACACTCCTGCAGGTCTGCAGCCAAAACGTCAAGGTCTTCCAGGACTTCTTCCGCCTGAAGGGGAAGGTACTGGGGTTGGGGAGGATGAGCCGCTACCACATCTACGCTCCCCTCAATCAGAAGCGACGCGCAGTCTCCTACGGCGACGCGATAAGGATGGTCCGCGACGCCTTCGGGTCCTTCGACCCAAAGGTCGCCAGCCTCGCCCTGAGGGTGTTCGAGACGAAGCATGTCGATTCGAGTCCGAGAAAGGGAAAAACGAGCGGCGCGTACTGCATGAGCGTCACTCCCAAAGTTGTGCCGTACCTTTTCCTCAATTTCGGAGGGACCACGAAGGACGTCTACACAATTGCGCACGAATCAGGGCATGCGGTCCATAGCCAACTCTCTTCTTCACACTCCGTATTGACCTTCCAGCCCCCTCTGGTGCTTGCAGAGACCGCGTCGGTCTTCGGCGAAATGATCCTTTTCGACAGGTTGATGCAAGACGAGCGGGACCCGGAGCTCAAGCGCGCCCTGCTCCTCGAGAAGATTTCTTCGATGTACGCGACAATAGGACGGCAGTCGCACTTCGTTATGTTCGAGAACTCTGCCCATTCGGCGGTTGATTCAGGGGCCACTGTGGAGGACCTCTGCCGCATCTACCTGGCGAACCTCGACACACAGTTCGGCACCTCGCTGAAGGTCCCGGAGGCGTTCAGGTGGGAATGGACATACATCTCTCACATCTACCACACCCCGTTCTACTGCTACGCGTACGCGTTCGGGAACCTCCTGAGCCTTGCCCTCTACGAAGCCTACCTGAGGGAGGGCAGGAGCTTCGTCCCGAAATACCTGAGGATGCTTTCGCACGGTGGGTCCGAGAGCCCGTCTGAGGTCCTGCGGGAGGTCGGCTATGACATGAGCTCTGAAGCGTTCTGGCAGGGCGGGTTCGATGTGATAAGCCGGATGGTCTCTGAGCTCAGGAAGCTCTAGTCCGGAAACGCAGAAATAACCAGCGACCGCCGCTCTGCACGTTGAAGCGCGAAGAAGCAAAACAGCTCGCAGAGGATGCAGTTTCGAGGGCGAGATCGGCGGGCGCCAGCTATGCGGAGGCAAGGGTGCAGGCCACGAGCGGCAGGCAGTTCCTTCTGAAGAACGGCGAACCCCAGCCATCTTTCTTCTCAGAAGGGTACGGGATAGGCCTAAGGGTGCTTGCAGGGGGGGCTCTCGGGTTCGCAGCGACCAACTCCCTTGGGAAGAGCTCCGTCAGGGAGATAGCCTCTCGCGCAGTCAAGGTCGCCAGGGCCTCGGCTACCGCACTCAGAAGGCCGATCAGATTCGATTCTTCGAAGGCAGTCCGCAGGAAATGGGCTGCAGTGGAGAAGGTCAAGGTGGAGAATGCAGACGCGAAGTGGCTCAGGGACGTCCTTCTCGACATGGAGGGCCGGATTGCCGACGGAAAAGCAGGGGTGCGGATCCCCGGGAGGTTCCTCGGCCTGGGGGTCGACCTGGACAGCAAGTACTACGTGAACAGCGACGGGGCTGCGGTAGAGGGGAGGCTTCCGCGGGTCTCCTTCTTCGGCTCACTCACTGCAATCGAGGGAGGTGACACGGCCCAGAGGTTCATCCAGGCGGGGGAGAGCGGCGGGCTCGAGGTCGTGAAGCGAATCAGGCTCGTCGAGAAGGTGGAGGAGGAGGCGAAGGTCCTTGGAAGGGTGCTCAGGAACGCTGCGAAGCCTCCGACCGACGTGGTCGACGTCATCCTGAGCCCGGAGCTCTCTGGCATAGCGGCGCACGAGTCGGTCGGGCATCCTCAGGAGGCGGACAGGATCCTCGGAAGGGAAGGAGCCCAGGCAGGGGAGTCGTATCTGAAGGCGGACAGCCTCGGCAGGAAGATCGGCAGCGACGATGCGAACGTCAGCGACGACCCCACCCTGGTCCATTCCAACGGCTTCACCCCAGTGGACGACGAAGGGGTGCAGGGGAGGAAGAGGAGGCTGATCAAAGACGGGGTCATCAACGAGTTCCTTCAGAACAGGGCGACTGCTGCAGAGTTCAGGACGAGCAGCAACGGCTCATCGAGGGCGTCGGGTTTCGACCGGGAGCCGATCATCCGCATGTCCAACACCTTCGTCGAGCCAGGAGACTACACTCTGGATGAGCTCGTGAAAGAGGTGAACCACGGGATATACTTCAAGACCTTCACGGAGTGGAACATCGATGACAAGAGGCTGAATCAGAGGTACGTTGCTTTGGAGGCGTATCTGGTCGAGAACGGCGAGATGAAGGGGCTCGTAAAGTCGCCCGTCCTGGAGATCACCACGCCAAGGCTCTGGGGGAGCGTGAAGGCTCGGAGCAGGACCCTCGAGTTCGAAGCCGCGACGTGCGGGAAAGGGGACCCGATGCAGGGGGCCCCGGTCTGGACTGGGGGCCCGGATACGCTTCTGACCCGGATCAAACTGGGGGCGAGATGAGAACATGGACATAGAGGCGCTCAACGAGACAGCGATCGCGTCTGCCAGGAAGCTCGGAGTCGACGACGCAGTCGCTCTTACAGTCAGCGGAAAGGAGCGGATGATCAGGTTCGCGAACAATTCCGCCACTGTCGTGAACCAGGTGGAGGAGTCCGAGCTGATGGTCTACCTGGCAAAGGACCGGAGGAGGGCGATAGCCTCGACATCGAACGTGGAAGAATCCAATGTCAGGAAGTTCGTCGGGGACCTGTTCGAGTCGCTGAAGGGGCTCCCGAAGGCAGAGTACGTCCCCCTCCCCGACAGGGCTTTGAAGTTCAAGCCGAAGGCGGAGTTGCGCGACAGAAAGCTCGAGGACGCAGGAGAGGAGCTTCCCGGAATAGCCGAACGGGCGATAACTGCGTCTCTGAAGGCCGGAGGGAAGAGGTCGGCAGGGGTCGTCGACGCCTCCTCAGCAACCTACGCGATCCTCACATCCAAAGGGACGAAGGGGACAGATGCCAGGACCTCGATAACCCTCAACATCAGGTCCTTCGCTGAGAACGACGCGAGCGGGCACGGGCTGTCCTGCTCCTCGACTCTTGCCGGGCTCGACCCCGAAGAAGCAGGGACTCGGGCTGGGCACGACGCCAGGAGCATGACCGCTGCGTCGGAGCCGGAACCCGGAAGATACGAGGTCCTGCTGAGCCCCACAGTCGCTTCGAACCTGGTCGAGCAGGTCGCCTCGTCTGCTTCAGCCTTTGCGGTAGATGCTGGGCTTTCGTACCTGACTGAGAAGGTGGGTAAGCGCGTGGCCGTCGAGGCGTTCAACCTGACCGACCATGGAGCACTGAAGGGGGGGTTGGGAGGCAGAGGGTTCGACGACGAAGGGGTCCCCACAAGGTCGACAAAAATCCTGGAACGCGGAGTCCTGAAGGGGTATCTTCACAACCTCACGACCGCAGACAAATGGAAGACAAGAACGACCGGGAACGCCGGCTTGGTCACCCCGAGGGCATGGAACCTCGAGGTCGGGGCCGGGGATTCGTCGTACGACGAGATGGTCTCCGAGATCAAGAGGGGGATCATACTCTCGAGCAACTGGTACACGCGGTTCAAGAACTACAGGACCGGAGAGTTCTCAACCGTCCCGCGGGACGGTGCCTACCTCGTCGAGAATGGGAAGGTCGTGAAGCCCCTGAAAGGGATGAGGCTGAGCGACGACCTTCAGCGGATCTTCTCGTCGGTCAGGACGCTCTCGAAGAAGCGTGAATGGATCGAATGGTGGGAGGTCGAGACCCCCACCCTCTGCCCCTGGATGCTGATTGACGGGGTAGGGATATCAAGGGCGTACGAATAGAACGGGCGCCCCCGAGTCGCCCGGGAGAGCGAACGGAGGCGCAATTCATGCTACTGCTGGGACAGACGCCAATGCGCTCCTGATCGAAGAGGGGTCCGGCTCGTAGTCTTGCAGCCTATTGGACAGCTTGTCCTCGTAGGCTTTCAGGTCGAGGAGGCCGTGCCCGCTGAAGTTGAAGAGGATCACCCTTTCCTCGTTCTTCCGCCTGCATTCAAGGGCTATGTCGATCGCCCCCTTCACAGCGTGGTTCGTCTCAGGGGCCGGGACTATCCCTTCCGTCTGCGCGAAGAGCAGGCCCGCCTCCATGATTTCGTTCTGGGAGTAGGCCACGCTGCGCATGTACCCCCTATCGATGAGCATGGACATCGACGGCGCCTTCCCGTGGTACCTCAACCCTCCCGCGTGGATCGGGGGGCACTGGTAGGTGTGGCCGACCGTGTACATCTTCACCAGGGGAGTCATCTCGCCGGTGTCGCCGTAGTCGTACCTGTATTCGCCTCTGGTGGTGGAGGGGACAGCCTTTGGCTCGACGGCCACGAACTCCGTCTCGCTTCTGCCACGGAGCTTCTCCCTCATGAAGGGGTACGAGAGACCTGCGTAGTTGCTCCCTCCCCCGATGCACCCGACCACATAGTCAGGGTCGGCGTCGAGCTCCTCCATCTGGAGGCGAGCCTCCTGTCCGACGACCGACTGGTGGGTCAGGACGTGGTTGAGGACGCTCCCCAGAGAATACTTCGTTCTGTCGTGGGTGACGCAGTCCTCTACGGCTTCGCTTATCGCTATGCCAAGGCTGCCAGGGTGCTCAGGGTCTTTTGCCAGAAAGCTCTTGCCGACGTTGGTGTTCTCTGAAGGAGACGCATGGACCCTCGCGCCATAGACCTCCATCAGCGTTTTCCTGTACGGTTTCTGCAGGTAGCTGCTCCTGGTCATGTATACTGTCAGGTCGATGTCGAACAGGGCGCAGGAAAGCGCGAGGGCGCTCCCCCACTGTCCCGCCCCCGTTTCTGTGGTGAGCCTTTCCGTCCCCTCCTCCCTGTGGTAGTAGGCCTGCGGGATGGCTGTGTTCGGTTTATGGCTCCCTGCCGGGTTGAGGTCCTCACGTTTGAAGAATATCTTTGCCGGAGTCTTCAGCTTCTGTTCCAGGCGCTTAGCTCTGTAGAGCGGGGTGGGTCTGCCTAGGCGGATGTAGGCTTCTCTGACCTCCTCCGGGATCGGGATGAACTCCTGGGTGGAGACCTCCTGCATGATGCACTCCTTCGCGAAGAGCCGGAGAAGCGCCTCTGGGGACACTGGCTTCATGGTCTTCGGGTCCAGTGGCGGTGCGAGCGGCTCGGGAAGGTCGTGCAGTATGTTGTAGTATTCGGTCGGCAGCTGGTCCGCCGAGAGGACCGACTTCAGCTGTGTCGAACTCATGGGCGCTGCCCTACCGCATTGACGGATTTATACATTCGTGCTGCTTTGTGTACATTCTACGTTCGTTCGGCGCGCATTCTAGAAGGTCGGCACCACGCGGACAGAGTGCACAAGTCTGCGTACTCTGGCCCTTCTTGCCATGCCCGTCGCCGCGAATTGTGTGCGGTTGTCACTCGTGTTCGTCTCCCCTGCCCGTCCAACCGACGGGAGACCACGTGGTCTCCTTGACTTCGGTGTGGCCACACTTGCTGCAGGTTCTAGCCTCAATCAGGGCGTTTCCCGGTAGGTCCGAATAGGCTGGTTCTCCGCTTCCTCCAAGCTCCTCGTTCGCTATGAAGATCTTCTCGTAAACAGGTTCGTGGTCAGGGGGGTGATGCTTGTCGAGCTCGTAGCCGAGCTTGAAAAGCGGGCCTGGTACCACGTTCATTTCTCCGTGGAACCCCTTCACAAGAAAGTCGCCGTTATTCCCTTTCTCGGTATCGCCCCACGGCTGCTTGACCGCGAAAGGCTTGGTCATGCGAACAGCCCAAA
Source organism: uncultured Nitrosopumilales archaeon (assembly GCA_964476175.1). Lineage (GTDB taxonomy): Archaea > Thermoproteota > Nitrososphaeria > Nitrososphaerales > Gagatemarchaeaceae > DATFYP01. The sequence goes on along the minus strand of CAYYYU010000040.1, from coordinate 1,872 downwards.
CAAGTTCCATCTTCCTCATGTAGAGATGGCCTACCTTCTTAGGGTCAGGAACATGGTCGCTCTGATTGGCGCTCAATTGGCACCCGATTGGTGATCAGCCGAATGGTTCATAAGAGATACCATTCCTCCAGAGACTATACTGCAGACTAGCTAAGAATCCGAATACCGCTTTCCAGTTCTTTCGCAAGTACCGCAGATGATTTGCAACGATCCTCCGCATCCTGTTGCGAATCCGTTCCACCCAATAGTCCCTGAGGGTTTGCCAATCAATTCGTCAGTCCCACCACAGCTCCACGGTGGGGTAGGGCTCTGAGTCTTGCAAAATCTCGCGTGCGGATTGGGCGTAACGAGACTCAATGTAGTGAGGATCAGTCAGCTCTCTCTTGTCCGGGTCCATTTTCCAGTTGTCGGGATCCAACCACCTAACAATGTCCAGCACCCGCGCCACCTTCTCCTTCGGAAAAGTTACTTCTATTGTGTCAGCGCAATCATCCCTCACCTTTCGGGGGTCTATCCTCGTGACGACTACATCTACGCGAGTCGCACCCGCTGAGTAGAGCTGCTGCACGGCCTTGATCGCTTCTTCTGTAGTCCGAAAACGGTTCGGAGCAAGGGCCTGCTTATTCTCACTGTTGAGTAGCCATGAAAGAGCCTCTGTCTGGTAGAAAGGGAGGTCGCGTGGATAGGGTGGCCCATCGACCTAGAAAGGGGGATTGGCCTTGGGCATGTCACTACACTACTGGAAGTAGTCCCACCAAGCTCCGTGGAAGAATACGGGGTCGAACCCTGCAACTCTCAAGATGCTCATGATGCCCGTAGTGGCTCCGATTCCGCCTGTCGTAGGGCTTTCTAAAAAGTAAATTGTCCCCGGATTGGCTTCGCCACGTTCCACCGCGCTGGCATATCCCCGAGCTTCTTCAGCCGCTCTAACCTTCCCTCACCGTCTACTAGCTCGTAGTGCTGTCCGTCGCTCGCCTTCCTGACCAGTAGGGGCAGCTTCATGTCTTCTTCATTACTCAGCTCATGCATAGGATTGAGTTCGATTCTGGGCTGGAAGGGGCTTCTCAGAATCAGGTCGATAGAGATGTCTGCCATCATTTCGCTACTACCTAGTATCGTTCTAGTGGTCATCATGAGCCCAACCTCTTCATGAATCTCTTCACGGAATCCCTGTATGCCTTCTTCTCCTGAGCCATTTTCTCCTGAAGGAGCTTCATCACCCTGCTCAAACTCTCGGGATTCATCTTCTCGCAGTTATCGAGCCTGAATGCGTCTAACTGTCGCTCTTCCCACGTTTCTTGTTCCTTCCTATCGTAGAACCTCCTTAGGATGTGTTGCTGGTCGGGAGGAAGCATCGAATTTGCGGTCGTAATCGGCTTGCCTTGGAGGTCGCGCACGATTTCCGGCAGTCCCGCTTCGTTCCTTTCCCCGAGGCCAATCCATCTCCTTAGTTCTGAATTCAGCGCTGTTCCGACGAAGCCCTCGTCGGCGGGACAAGGAAGCTCCCTCACCCCTTCACCATCGAATTCGTTTGAGGGGAATACCCAGCCGCACGAGGGGCAGACGTGATGCCCTGGTCCGTCAGGCTGGATCAGGTTCTCTCCGCATTTCGGACAAATCGGGGGTTGCGTCAACTGGTTTACCCCCTAAACCTCGACAGATGGAATCCAGACAGCTGTCAACGACGAAGCTTCGGATTCTCGAGCGCGCGCAGCAACCCACTAGATGGACCGACCTGCTCAATTCTACTATGATTACACGGAAAGCTCTCTTCGACCATCTTAACCAGCTCCAGGAACGAGAGATGATCAGGAAAGACCGAAACACAGGTCTGTACTCGCTAACCGAAAGGGGACGAAAGGAACTTGCTGC
>CAYYYU010000039.1:0-24732 GCA_964476175.1 uncultured Nitrosopumilales archaeon | reverse complement strand
TCGCGGCCCTCACCTTCTCGTCACGCGTGAGGATGGAGAACTCCAGCATCACTCTGACGGGTCGCCCATCCGCGGCCTGGACCATGGCAGCGATGTCATCCCTGAACTCGCGTTCCATCCCTGACTTCAGAAACCCTATGTTCGGCATGCAGTCGAACATGTCTGCGCCCAGCTTTGCCGTCTCTCTGATCTCTGCGACCTTCGCTTCGGTTGTGACCCCTCCCATTGGGAAGCCCACGCCGACCGACATCTTCACCGAGTCCTTCAGCAGTTCCTTGCATTCGCGTGCCCAGCATCCCTGAATCACAACAGCCCCAAACCGATACTTCTTCGCGTTTGCGCAGAAAGACCTCAGGTCATCGAGGGTCGTCTCTGGGGCCACTATCGTGTTGTGTATCTTCTCTGCCATCTCCTCCGGACTCGGGAGCGGACTTGCGTTCATGTTCAGCAGGTCGAGGGTCTGCGCTAATTGAGGTTTGCAGCTCGCTTCTGGGATCAGTCGAGCCCAGCTTTCGAGGCCCTTGCGTACGCGTCCCAGTACGGGTCCCGCCTTGTCTTGACCCTCCGGTGCGGGCCCCCTCCTTCCGACATCCAGAGACCGGTCCCTTCCTCCACTCTTCCAATTCTGGCAGCGGATATGCCAGAGTCTCCAAGCAGGTCGACTAGCTCGTTAGCTCTTTTCTCCGCGCAGGTCGCCAACAGGGTCCCTTCGCTGAGCGCACTGAGCGGGTCGATGTTGAATGCTCTGCAGACAGCCGCGACTTCATCTGACAGTAGGATCCGTTCTTTTTCTATCTTGATTGAGTTCCCGCTGGCCCCTGCCATTTCCTCGAGGCCGCCCAGGACGCCCCCCTCGGTGGCATCGTGCATGGATGTCACGCCGCTGGCCCCCAGGCCAAGAGCGGCCGCCGACCGGGCATCTCTGACTGTCGAGCAGGACCGAACGAGGTCCCTTGCCCGCCTCGCGAAGCCTCTGCCTACCAACGCGGAGGTGTGTCTTGGGAAGGAAGCAGCCAATGTGGCGGTGGCTTCGATCGCGGCCCCCTTCGTCATTACGACAGCGTCCCCCGCCCTTGCCATGGAAGGGTCTACGTAGCCCTCCCGTGTCCCTAACCCGAACATAGTCCCTCCTCCTATCACAGTGAAACCGGCCCCCGGATACGAGCCGGTGTGCCCGGCCACAATCGCGACTCCAAGCTCCTTGCATGCCGCGCTTACGGCCACGAGGTATGCTTTCCTGTCAGCGGCAGTCATCGCAGAGGGGAAGTTGAAGTTGAACGACGCGAACTCCGGCGAAAGCCCTGACGTCGTGTAGTCGGAAGCAATCAGGTGGACGCCCAGCCAAGCCGAGGCAGAAGGTCCAAGGGATGGAATCATCGAGACTGGGTCAGTCGTAAGTATCAGTACCTTCGACCCCCCTATTGCGACTACGGCATTGTCAAAACCTCTCCTCGGTCCGATTATGATGCCAGGTCGCCCCGCCCCTAGGTTCCTGTAGACCACCTGCTCGAGGAGGTCGTGTGATGCCTTTCCGAAGGGATGCCTTGCCGGTGATGCCCTGGTCAATCGAGGCACGCGTTCCCGTGGTTCCTAGATCCTTATCCTAAGGACCCCTCTGTTTGTGAGAACGAATATCACCGAGGCGCTTATCACGAATTCAGGCAAGAGGTAGCTCGCGTTGTAGATTGCGGAGTAGAGGGCCGGGCTCTCCCCCGACGGGGCGTAGCTTGCAAAGAATATCAATCCGGAGAGGAAGTGGCAGACAAACCTCCCAAGGATTCCGGCGCCGACTCCAACGACAGCCCAGGCGGCAGGTCCGACTTTGCCACCATGAGCAGGGTCATTGGTCGTCTTGTTTCTGACCAATCCCGCCAGCCCAAGAGCGCCGAACGCGAACGGGTAGTCTAGCAGGAATTGGATTGGGTTATAGACGAAGTACTCGAAGTACAAATCGATGATTCCGAAGACTGCCCCAGCGAAAATGCCTACCCTTGCCCCCCTCCTGAGGGCCAGGAAGAGCAGAGGTACCATCGCGCCCATCGTGATTGACCCGCCCTCTGGGAAGGTGAATACCTTGATGGTGTTCAATACTGTTGCCAGTGCGATCATGACGGCTACCTCGGCCAGGATTCTGACAGGTGCCCGAGGCGACGTTGTCAGTCCGGAAAACGCTCCCCCTCCTGGTTGTCCCTTCATGCCGGCGTGGTCATTCCCTACGCTTATAAACGACCTAATAAACGACTTATACCATGCAGCCGCCCGACGAACTCATGGTGCAGCAGTTCCTTCCGGCCATCCGCCTCCTCGTCGCGCGGTCGCTGCGCGGGCAGGGCTATTCGCAGACGAAGATCTCCTCAATGCTTGGAATCACTCAGGCGTCGGTGAGCCTGTACGGCTCCTCGAGCGCTCAGAAGGCCTACCTGACGCTCGCCTCTCTCTCCGTGGGGAGAGAAGACGCGGACAGGTACGCGGCTCTCCTCAGCGAGGACCTCAAGCGGAATCCTGTCTACGCCGTTGAGACCCTCATCACGCTGTGGACCACGCTTCTAGGCAAGGGCGCGATTTGCGAAGCCCACAGGAGGGCGTACCCGTCTCTCGCCCAGTGCGACTTCTGTATCAGGGAGTTCGGCCGCACGAAGGGCGAACGCTCAGACGCGATCGCCCTGGTCACTGAGGCGGTGAAGATGATTGAGGGCTCCCCGACCTTCGTTTCAGTCATGCCGGAGGTCTCGGTGAACATCGCCTTCCTGGCTGGGGATTCAGAATCTCCGGAAGACGTTGTAGCCGTGCCCGGACGCATCGTCAGGGTGAAGGATTCAGCCCGGGCAATGCAGCGTCCTGCCCCCGGGGCCTCAAAGCATATGGCCGGCGTCCTCCTCCTCGTCAGGAAGAGACGCAGAGATGTGCGTGCCGCTGTAAACCTGCGATATGACGCCAGGATTGCAGCCACCCTGAAGACCCTCGGCCTCAGAACTTTGGCGATCGGCGGCTACCCGCCTTCCAAAGGGGAAGACCCCACTTTGGGGGCGCTCACCAGCAGGCTCCTCGCTTCGAAGGGGGATTTCGACGCAATCGTGGACACAGGGTCGAGGGGAATCGAGCCGAACCTCTACCTCTTCGGGAGCGACCCCAGGGAGGTGGCGAAACTCGCCATCGAGATCTCGGAGAAGTACTCACCGCGCTAGGCTCTTGACTCGCTCTGTGCGTCGCTGTGCTTCCTCGGCCCGGGCCAGGCAAGCAGCCACGAACGCAACGTAGACCGGGCTCGGCCTTTCCGGCCTGCTCGTGTACTCCGGGTGGAACTGAGTCCCCATGTAGAACGGGTGCCCTTCGAGCTCCAGGATCTCCGCGCGTTTCCCTCCGTCGCTGAACGCTGTGTAGTGCATCCCCTTCTCTTCGAATAGCTTCAGGTACTCCTGGTTGAACTCGAACCTGTGCCTGTGCCTCTCCCTGATCTTCTCCTTTCCATAGATTTCGAAGGCGCGGCTCGGTTTCTTCAGGAAGATGTCGTGCCCACCTAGCCTCATCGTCCCCCCGAGGTCAGAGACCTCCCTCTGCTCCGGCAGGAGGTCTATCACAGGGTAGGGCGTCTGAGGGTCCACCTCGGTGCTGTTGGCCCCGTTGAAGCCGAGGGCGTGCCTTGCGAAAGCCACACTGGCCAGCTGGAACCCGAAGCATAGACCGAGGTATGGGATGCGAGCCACCCTGGCGTGGTTCGCTGCCGCTATCTTCCCCTCGACCCCCCTGCTGCCATACCCCTGCGGGACGACCACCCCGTCAAAGGAATCCAGAATCTTCAGGCTCGAACCGTTGCCTTCCAGCTCCTCTGACTCGATCCACGAGATTCCCGGCTTTGCACCGTTGACCGCCCCGGCGTGCATCAGAGCTTGGTTGACGCTGACGTAGCTGTCTGCAAGGCTTGCGTACTTCCCGACCATCGCTATCCTGACTGTCTTTGAGCCGTCCGTGAACTTGTCTGCTACGTCGCTCCAGGCCTTCATGCTGAGGTGGGACTTGATCCCGAACTGGCGGGTGATCGGTTTGAGGACCCCTTCTTTCTCCAGGACCTGCGGGACGTGATATATCGAGTCGACGTCAGGGTTGGAGATGACGCTCGAGACTGGCACGCTGGTGAAAAGCGCTATCTTCTCCTTCGCCTCCTTCGGGAGCGCTCTCGTCCCCCGGATCACGAGGATGTCAGGCTGTATCCCTATCCTCCTCATCTCCTGAACACTATGCTGGGTCGGCTTCGTCTTCATCTCCCCCACTACGGAGAGCTCTGGGGCAAGGCTGACGTGCAGGAAGAGGGTCTTCCGAGGCCCCTCCTCGATCCTCATCTGCCTCAGCGCCTCGAGGAACGGGAGGCTCTCTATGTCTCCGACAGTCCCGCCGACCTCGACCACAAGCACTTCCACCTTGGACTCGACCGCCAGCTCTCGTATCCGCCTCTTGATCTCGTCAGTGATGTGAGGAATGATCTGAACCGACTTGCCCAGGAACCGTCCCTTTCTCTCGTCGTCGATTACCCGCTTGTACACCTGCCCGGTAGTGACGTTGTTCGCTCTGGATAGGTCCCTGTTGAGGAATCTCTCGTAGGTCCCCAGGTCCATGTCGGTCTCCCCGCCGTCGTCAGTAACAAAGACCTCACCATGTGTGATGGGGTTCATCGTCCCTGCGTCGAAGTTCAGGTAAGGGTCTATCTTCAGGCACGTGACTTCAACCCCCGTAAGTTGCAGAAGTTTGGCAACTGAGGACGTGGTTATCCCTTTGCCGAGCCCCGACATCACCCCTCCGGTCACAAAGAGATACTTCGGCACATAGCAACAGAGAGTCCTGCGTAAATAAGCGTTATTGCAAACGGTTCCGTAAAGTTCTCGGTTGATTGCGGGGGTTGCCCCCGCATGAGATGCTGTGGGATTCAATCCCACCAACCGCCAACTTGACAGAACCTTGCAAACTACGATACCAGCCGGGCCGTCACTGTCAGGTCAGAGATATCGACGAGGAGCCTGTTCGCCCTCTCCAAGGCGCCGACAGTCTCCACGATCGGAGACCCCTCTGCCTCCGGGATCTGAGTTATTCCGACGAGCTCCTCGCTGACCCTCTTCGAAAGGTCGGCCATCCTCGAATAGGCTTCTTGCGACCTTCCGGTCCTGCGGGTCAGGAACGTCTGGAGGGCGAGCTCGTTCATCTCGCGCAGCAAGGAAAGGCACCCTGCGTATTCCCGCGAGACAGGCCGGGGGAGCTTCACGCCGTGCAGCCTCTTGGATAGCTCCGCCATCGCATCCCCGACGCTTTCAAGGAAGCTTGCGAGCACTCTGTAGTCGAGGACGTCGACCGTTGACAGACCATAGGACTCCGCGATCTCTGGATGAATCGTGGCGGTCCTGATCGTCCTGACGAGGAGGAAGTATAGGCGGTCGACCTCGTCGTCTCTCTCAGCGACGAGCGAAAGGAGCCTGTCGTCGGCTTTCCCGACCCCTTCAGCGGCGTCCTTGATCATCCCTTCGAGGATTCCGGACATCCTCCTCACCATCCTTTCCGGGTCTATGGCGGACTGCTCCAGCAGGAATTGCACAGTAATGTGCTTCGAGTCCTCGTCCATTATTTCGAGACCTATCAGCCTCGATAGCGTCGCCTTCAGTCGGGCCCTGTCCTCTCGCGATATGACACTCTTCCCTCCTACGCGTATCACCTGGTATCCGTACAGGTAGGCCCCTGTGATGTCGTTCGTCACTGCCTCCAGGTTCTCCCCAGTGTACTCGACCCCCGCCTCGCTGGGTTTCTCTTCTCCTCCCTCGATTGGGCTTACGATTAGCTTCCTCCCAGAGAGCTCGTCCACAGCGACGGTCGACCCCTTCTTCACGCCGTTCTTCCTTGCCCACGCCTTTGGCAGCGATATCAGGAGGGTCCCCCCTCCCATCTCCAGAACCTTGCGGGCGTCCATGCCTCTATAGTCTGGCGCTCGTCTCTATATGTCTTGGCGCTGTGCGGCTACGTCGAGTGGACCCCTTCCGACGATGCGGATCAGGTCGGCCGGGGAGACTCTGAACACAGCGTTGGGCGAGCCAGCCGCAGCCCACACAGACTTGAACCTGGTCAGGGAGGCATCCAGGAGAACCGAGACGTCACTTCGGTGCGGGAAAGGCGGCACCCCCCCTATCGGGTACCCTGTCATCTCCCTCACCTCTTCCGGGCTAGCCACCCTGACAGGGACCCCAGCGGCGGAGGCGAGCCTTCCCGGGTCGACCCTTCTGTCTCCGGAAATGACCACGACGAGCGCTCCCTTCCCGACGAACACAACGCTCTTCGCGATCTCTCCGACCGTACATCCGAGCGCCTCGGCTGCAAGCGCAGAGTTCTTGGTGCTGGAACTGAACTCCCTGATGTCGCCGTCCAGTCCGACAGACCTGAGATACTCCCTCACCTTCTCGAAGCTCCCCGAAGAGAATCCCTCCTCTATGGGTGGGGAGGCTTGTTGACCTGCTTGTTCACTGCGTCGGCAAGGTAGTGCCCCCTCAGCGTGACCCGGGCCTCGGTGACCCCCTTCGTGGCGAGAAGCCCAGCCTTTATGTCGCTGGCGATCTTCAGTGCGAAGACGGGCGGGCAGAAGGGGGCTGTCAGGTGGAATTCTACGTCCACGGCCCCGCCGCTCACAACCAGCTTGTCGATCAGTTTCAATTCTGTGATGGACTTTCCGAGCTCCGGGTCTATCACCTTCGACAGGCTGCGCTCTACTTCACTCGTTTCGACCGGAGGTGCGGACACAAACGATTTGAGCCTCGCAGCTTATTTATTGCTTTAGAGGACGAGCCGGATGGAAGCAGTGTCGATCGTATCCTCCTTCTTCGCCTTCGACCTCACGCTCTTCGTCGGGTCGTTCGCCCTCCTCTTCTCGATCCTGGACCCAATCGGAACCGTGCCAATCTTCATGACTATCACCAAGGACTTCCCTGAGCACAGGAAGACGATAGTCGGGCACTCGGTGATAATCGCCTCGGCGATCCTTTACGTCTTTGCATACCTCGGATGGTTGATCTTCGCCATATTGGGGATCACCCTCAACGACTTCCGCATCGCCGGGGGGATTATCCTCTTCACCGTGGCCTTCGACCATCTGAGCGGCCGTGAAAAGCCCAAGACCGTGGAACCGTCAGAGCTGGCCGCGTTCCCTCTTGCGACTCCGCTCCTCGCGGGCCCCGGCGCCATTTCGACGGTCATCATCCTCGCAAACCCACCCTACGGTCCACTGCTGACGTTCATAGTCATCACATTGAACGCCCTCCTCTGTTACGTCATCCTGGCAAGGAGCGACTGGGTGCAGCGGATCTTCGGTGAGAACGGGTCCCGTGCGCTCTCCCGGATCACTGCTCTCCTCATCGCAGCCCTGGCCGTTTCCTTCGTGCGGGAGGGGATCGTCAACATCGTCGCCTCGATACCGTGATCCTGGCATGGCGAAGATCGCAGTCCGGTTGAGAGTCGTTGGACTCGTCCATGGAGTCTTCTTCAGGGCATCGATGGCCGAGGTGGCTTCGAGGGAGAGCGTCGCAGGATGGGTCAGAAACGTCCCGGACGGTTCCGTCGAGGCACTACTCGAAGGAGATGAAGCCGCCGTGCTCCGGGTCGTCGAGTGGGCTCGCCGGGGTCCCCCCAGGGCGCGGGTCGACCAGGTAATGACGGAGAGGCTCGCCGTGAGGAATCTCCACGGCTTCAGGATAGAAGGCTGACAGAGAACAAGCGTTTAAAGCCGATTCAGCCGAGCCGCGGCTTGGGACAAGTGAAGAAGGTAGCAGTCATCAAAGGAGACGGAACCGGGCCCGAGCTGGTCGACGCGGCTCTGTCGGTCCTGAAGGCAACCGGGACTCGCGCCGAATTCAAGCTCTGCGAGGCGGGTTCCGAATGGTGGGAGAGCAACAAAGGGCCGAGCTTCATCCCTGATGAGACCTGGAAGACCCTCGAAGAATCGGATTGCTGCCTGAAGGGTCCGACCACGACCCTCCCGATTCCCGGAACCCCGCGCAGCGTCGCAGTCAGCATCAGGCAGAAGTTCAACCTCTATGCCAACGTGAGACCAGCGAAGACCTTCCCCAACCAGGTCGGACCGCTCGGCGCCGTCGACTTCGTGCTCGTGAGAGAGGCGACCGAAGGGCTCTACGTAGGTCTGGAGCACAGGCTTTCCGACGACGTAGCGATTGCGTTCAGGCTGATCACGAAGGACAAGTCGACCCGCGTGTCGAAGTTCGCTTTCGAGGAGGCGAAGCGGCGGGGGTGGAAGAAGGTGGTCGCGATCTCCAAAGCCAACATTCTCAAGGTTACGGACGGCCTCTTCCTGGACAGCGTCCGTGAAGTCGCCAAAGGGTATCCCGGGGTTGAGCTCGAGGACCTCTTCGTGGACAACTTCGCTCAACAGCTAGTGAAGAACCCTCAGCGTTTCAACCAGAACGTCATAGTCGGGACCAACCTCTTCATGGACGTGATGTCGGAGGAGGCTTCGGGGCTGATCGGGAGCATCGGGATGGTCTATTCCGGGAACTTCGGAGACGGCTACGCCATGTTCGAGCCGGCCCACGGGAGCGCCCCGAAATACAAGGGGATGGACAAGGTCAATCCCACGGCCACAGTCCTTTCTGCGGCCTGGATGCTCGACTACCTGGGGGAGAAGAAGGCCTCCAGGGCGATCTTCGACGCCACCGAGAAGGTGATGCGTGAAAAGAAGGCCATCACCTACGACCTCGGCGGGACCGCTGGCACCCGAGAGATGACCCAGGCCATCATCCGGAAGCTGTAGCCCGATCTCCTCGCCAGCGTGAGAGGGACCTCAGGACCGGTACGGCCACCATGGTGCCCAGGACAGTGAAGAGGATTCTTTCCGCCGGATAGGCGTAGAAGATCCAGACCCAGTTTGCTTGAATCGCCTGGTAGGTTAAGACTTGGTTCACCCTTACCAAGATGTTTTCGTACAATATGCTCCCTGCAACATGCCCCGTCATCGTTGATGCAAATACGGCAGCCCCTACGAACAAGGGGTTCAGCCTGCTCATCATGCCTTTTCGTTCCGCAAGCAACGCGGCCCCAAGCACCACGACTGAAAGCACGTGCATCCAGACGAATGGAACGGGAACTCCGAGGTTCACGAAATCCAGGGAGAGCGGGTCCAGAGAGTACCAGAGAATCAGGACCAGGGGGAACGCGATGGCAAGCTTTCTCCTTCCTGTGAAGATCAACCCTGCTGTGACTGCGGACGCCAGGTCGGGAACAAAATCGAGGAAATCAAACACCACCGGCTTCCCCATCGCGAAGTTGACGAAGTTTCCGAGGACCATCGAGAACCCACCGACCACCGGGCCAAACAGCATCCCTGCAAGCGGGCTGACCACTTCACGGAAGGTCAGGAAGCTGCTCACTCCGATGTACGGCGAGACAGGGAAGAGCCCCAGAATCGCGTAGATGACGGAGAAGACTGCAGCCGCGGCTACGACGTATTTCCTGCGCCTTACGGCTAGCATCCGCGCTTCGCTCGGCAGCTGGCGCTTAATAGTTTCAGCGACCCCCGCCGCCTCCCACTGCGTGCCGACGAAGGTTTTTAGCAATAACGGAATGACGTGGCTTGAATGGACTCGTCTGAGAAGGACGTGAAGAAGGCTGCCGAGCTGAAGCTCTGGCTCGAGAGCAGAATCGCGGAGCTCCAGGACGAGATCGACAGGCTCAGGGAGTCATTGAGCTACGTGGACGAAACGCTCCGGGCATCCACCTTCAAGCCGGCAATCGAGATGATGGCAGAGGCCAAGGAGATTCCCGAGGTGCGCGAACTGAAACAGGACAAGGGAGGCCGGGTCATCGCTGTCGCCTCTGTCACTTCGGACGGGGTCTCGATAGAGCCGAAGGAGGATATCGTCCTAAAGCAGGCGACCCCGCCGTTCAAGTCGTTCCTGATGGGCAAGATACTCCAGGGGATGAAGGCGAAGGACGAAGAACTCGTCTCGTCTGGAAAACTTGCGAAGGGGATGGAGCTCCGGTTCGACGTTGAGGAGAACAAAGGCGCCATCAGCAGACTGATGATCGAGAACTACCACGAGAAAGGAAGACTGAACGAGATCCTCAACACAGTCGCCTGGACCTTCTCCAGGATGCTCGAGAAGTGAGTACTTCTACCGAAATCATGGCAGAGGGCCCCTGATTTCAATCAGGGGTGGACGCCGCCTATCGAGGGGTCGCTAAATAGAACCCAAGAATATGTGATTCGGGCAGCATCATGAAGACGTTCAAGTTCAGGTTCTATCCTAGTCACGAACAGGAAGAGAGGCTCTTCAGGATGCTGGAGCCAGCTCGAATCCTGCGCCGAGTACAAGGCCGAGAAAAGGAGGAAAAATGGGGAAAGCAAGTTCGTCACCAAGACTCCTTCTCCGTACACCACGCAGGAATGCTATTTCTGCGGAACCCTCAATCGGGTGCCACTCGACACTAGGGAATTCAAATGTGGGGGATGCCACAGAGTTCTCAATCGCGATGTCAACGCCGCACGAATTGTGCTGAAGCGAGCAATCGCCAAGGTAGGGCAGGACAAGGGCTCTAGCAGCTCTCGGTCCGGTGATGAGTCCCATCGCCGGGTCGTGCCCGAACTCAAGCCCGTGGAGACTGGGCCTCCACTCCCGGAGTCAACTCTGGGAGCGAGCTTGGTCGTTGAAGCAGGAACTATATGTGGTGGGAGTCATCATGCTGCCCGGCAAGAAACCCGTCGCTGGAAGCCACCGGTTTCAACCGGTGGAGGATGTCACTTCAGTATCTTGAGGCTCTTTACGACTTTCAGCGCATTGAGTTCCTCTACCGCCCTTCCGGTCAGCTGACCCTCGACCACCAGGGTCATCTTCGCGTCTGGGATCAGGTCGGGGTCCTCAGCCAGTGCCTGCCTTACCACCATCCCGTGCCTGGAGAGGATCTCCGCCACCGCAGCCATCACTCCCGGGGACCTCGGGTCTGCCTCTATCACTATCGCGGAGTAGCCGAGCTGGGAGACCACGTTCAGCAGGCTCGCGCCGAGCGGCGTAGTCTTCGAGAAGATTGAGAACAGGTAGCGGTTGTCTTGGATTTGCTCCACGGTCTGCTTGACTACCCGCCTGTCAACCCCGACGGCGCGGGCCACAGCCGTGTAGTCGACCTCCACGTCCCCGACGTACAATTTGTAGTCAGAGACGCGCATGCCGCATTCGATCATCTTCTTGACGACCTCAGGGCGTGCGATTTGTCTTTCGAACTGTTTCTTTACGTTCGGCCACACGGCACAGTGTACAGCATTGTACTGTAATGAGCTTTTCCGTGCGACGGAATACGCAAGCGACAAGCAGGATGCGGCGATTTGTCTCCTCCGGAATAGCGGACTGGCTTCTTGGAGAAATTGCCCTGATCCAGTCTGACGGCCTCAGCTACGGATGTTCGGAATGCGCAGATGGGCTGATAGACGCCGGGAAAGCGGTTTAAGGTTATGCGTTAGGAGCCCTGCCTTGCCTTCAAATTGTGAGATTCGTCCACTTTGCTGGGTAGCGCGGCCTAGATTCCGCCTCGAGAATTATGACCTTGCCGCCAAGTTGGCACGTTTCTTCTGAGAACATTCAACACGAAACCACCGTTTTGCGTCCTTCGGTTCTGCGCAAGTCGCGGGCCAGGGATACGAACCCATGGTATAAGCGTCTAGCTCACGCTAGGTCGGTTCTATGGCCGTTTAGATCGTCGAGGCCTTTTGCTCGGGTGCTGGCGGGTCCTCCATTGCAACAAGAGTCCAGCTAGTGACACGAGGCCAGTGAACGTTCCCGTAAGTGCTGAGATATACGTCCCATTCACCCACTGCTCTGGCGCGTTGGGGAGGACGGACATCACAGAACTGTAGCCGCTCCTCTCCAAATCGACGATTGTTGGGCTTCCCGCAAAACTGAATCCGGCTTGGCCTTGAGCGTTTGTAGACGTGGAGAATACTGGTCCGCCTCCGTAGTACACGGTGAGACTTACTCCCTCGAGAGGTTGCTGAGTACTAGCATCTACAACCACCACCGCCTCGTGTTCACCTAGTTGTGTAGGATTATTCGGCGAGATGTTGACATTCAGGGTGCCCGTTACCGAAACTTCACTCAGTGTGACCCCATGGAATACCCACCAAATTGGGATTCCGTAAATCTGCGTGGTCGCAAAGAAGACACCCAAGCCCACAAGGAAAGCAGCCGCGAGGTACATGGTGAGCACCTGCCCGCGCTTCGCCAAATCCAGACGGAACATAGCATTGCGCGTGCAGATTTAAGGCTTCGGAGAAATGATTCTGATAAAAGAACTGTGTGTCAAGCCCGAGTTTTCTCCATGATAACGTTCTGGGTATTGCTTATATCGCTTCTCTGGTCTGGCCTCATACTCAAGAAGTGGTATGCTGGTGTTCCATTGTCCAAGTTCGATAAGGTTGTAGGTATCGTGGTCATAATTGGCGTATTACTGCAAGCGATACCATATATTGCATCGCTTCCGCAGCTTGGTGTTCCGGCTGGCCTGGGCTGGATTCCTGTCGTGGTAATTTTGCTGTCCCTTATCACCCTCGGAATAAATCGTGTGCCTCCGCTCAAAGGAGTGAGACAGCGATTGCTAAATACAATCCACAAATACAGGCCGTTCGTAGAAGACCACGGTAGCGTTGTCGTAGTTTCTCCGCCTCAGAAGGTCTTGGATGAAAGGCTTGCCGCCCAGTGCCAAGAAGCATTGGATGCGTTGGACGGTGAACTTCTACCTGATGCCAGGAGTTCCTACATCGAACAGTTAGATTATCAGGTTAGAATGCATTTGCGATATGCTCCTTGGGACAAGGAGATGCGGCAGACGATACTTAGAATACTGGGATTCATCGAGAGAGTGTTACCCGACTCCGACCCCGCGCTTAAGATGAAACTCTGCCTTTGGCTCGAATCAATCATCGACAAGGCCAACGTCCTCTCCATTTCCAAAAAGGGGAAAAAGGACTATCACATGTTCGCCGAGACCAAGCGCTTTACACCTACGGTCGAAGGTTATTTCAGAGAGTTCAGGAACAACTTCAGCTATTTCAGCCAGCTACTTGGTCTTCTGATGAAGCTAAAGGAATACAGCGAATCATTCATCTTTGAAATTGTAAAAGAGATTCTATCGTGGCAGGATGTCAATCAGTTTGATGGGGCGGTCAGTGCGGTGCAGCTCGATTTTTTCAGTAGGAGGAACCCAGAGGCATACCGTAGAATCAAGGCTTACCTAATTTCTGCGTCTAAAGGCAAGAGTCCAACTGAAGTCAGAAACGCTCTCAGATGGTTGGATAGACTAAGAGGAATGGGGTTGTGAGAAGTATTCGCTCAGAATCATCCTCACGGTTTCAGGTATCGTCTCCAAGAACCTCTTCTTTCTCTCTTGTTCCAGCTTCTTCTCCAGCTCTTCCGATACCGAAATCATGTAACGCTTCATCATTCGTAGCAATAGGTTGCAATAGACACATTTATAAACACACAGTCCCGTATCTAATGACACTAATAGGCACAGTTGGTAGAGATATTGGCAGTAACGCTCGAATCGCCGAGGGAGTTGAGGGGCTTGGAAATCCTCGCTAAGAGCGACCAGATTAGGCGGATGGACGCAGACCACTATCGGGTGAGGAGCCAGAGAAATAATGGCTCATACCTCGTCACGAGAAAAGGGAAGGAGTGGGCTTGCGAGTGCCCTGACCACATAAACAGGAGGACGGTCTGCAAGCACATCTGGGCCGTCTACTTCTCTCTCAACCTGAGGCACAGAGTCGTTAGACAGGTTCAGCCTGAAGTCGACCTCGCCCCGAAAGAGAAGGAGGGATTGTGCCGTCTCTGCGGCTCCCCTCAGATAGTCAAGATTGGTAAGGTTCACACGAAGCACGGGGATGTCCAGAGATACCGTTGCAAAGGATGCAATGGAACATTCGTTGAGAACGAGACTGGCTTCGAGTATGTGAAAGCGACTCCGAAGGCAATCACGGTCGCTCTCGACCTCTACTTCAAGGGCGTGTCTCAGCGCAAGATAGTAGACCACCTGAAGCAGTTCGAGGGCGTGGAAGTGACTCAGCCCTGCGTCTTACAGTGGATAAGGAAATACATCGAGATAATGAAAGGCTACCTCGACGGGTTCACCCCTCAGCTTGGGTCGATGTGGCACTCCGACGAGATGATGCAGAACGTCAGGAACACCGAGCCTATCAGGGTCGGGCAGGATGCAAAGGAAGGAAACTACTCTTGGGTCTGGAACCTCTTAGACCACGAGACGAGGTTCCTGATTGCCTCTCAAGTCACGAAGCACAGGGCGGTAGAGGATGCGAGGAAAGTTCTAAGGAAGGCGAAGGACGTTGCCAGCGGTCAAGCACCAGACTTCGTGATTACGGACAAGCTCCACGCCTACAATGAGGCCATAACAAGGGAGTTCTACACCAGCACCAAGCCGAGAACCGAGCATGTCAAGCTCAAGAGCTTGAAGGAAGGAACGAATAACAACATCGTCGAGAGACTTCATGGGACAGTAAGGGAAAGAACCAAGGTCATGCGCGGCTTAGACAACGACGAATCAGCGGAGAAGATGATGGAGGCGAACCGCACCTACTACAACTATCTGAGGCCGCACATGGCGCTGGACGGAAAGACCCCCGCAGAGAAGGCGAGGATAGACTTGAAGTTGCAGGAGGGCAACAAATGGAAGGAGCTAATCCTCAGAGGGAAGCGCACTCAGAAAGTTATCGGGGGAAAAGTTCGGGCTTGATACACAGTTCCTTTATCGGAACCGGAGAAATAGAGCTGATGTGATGTGTGGATCATCGAATGCTTCTATCTGGGCTTCACCTCCGCCATCTCAGCGTCCTGACTAGAATCGTCTACATGTTAGCGAAATCATTCAGCTTTCCTAAAGCGCTTTTTGAAATCTGATTGAATCGCTTCGCAAAAGTCCTTTGAAATCAATTGTTCTCGCACCACTTTGCTGTCGCGTCCAAGTAGCTCGGAAGGATTCATCTCATTAATTTGATTGCTGGAGCGGCCACACGCTTGCACCTTCTTGTACTTCTTGACCGACTCTAAGGCCGAAGCCGCAGCTGGCATCGTAGGGATGAAAGTAATTCCGAGGACGATCTTTTCCTTTGGTCCCGGATGACTTGGCACAACTTCAGAAGGAGGAACGACAAATATTTCCACAACGGCTTGATCATGTTTCCCTGACTCAATTTCGACGTACCAGAATGGTATCACCGCGTCTACAGTAACTGATGGCCCGGCAACGTTCAATCTGACTAAGTGGTTCTGGAGAAACCTCCTCGTCTCATCCATCGTCTTCGAAGTTCGGTCAACCGTGTTGACCGCAGCTTTCTCTAGCCCTTCTATCGCACTGATTTTCCTGCTAAACAGGGCCCCGTCAGACCAGAGATTCGGCAACTCAAACTTCTCGGTCATCTCGTCCGGTTTGGCGTCTTCCTGGGAGCTTTTCTCGACTAACTCTTCAATGACCGCTCTCTCTTTCTCGATTTCCGTCGCATGAGCGAGCTTATCACTTATGTTCCTCCGCTTCGATTCTTCGAGGGCGTCTATCTGTATCTCAAGTTTCGCTTCGTGATTCTCAAGTGCGAGTTCCTTGGCGTTTCGGAGATTCCTGATGTTTTTGGCGTGCCTTTGCTTGGTATCTCGCAACTCTGATTCCACATTATCGAGTGTCCGTTCAACACCGGCCTTCTTTTCGGCGAGGTCATCTCTTTCGCTTTCAAGGCGGGCTATCTTGTCGGTCAGTCTCTGGGCGGTGGTTGTCGAGTCCGTTTCGGCCAGCTCCTTGTACTCCTCCTCTGCGCTCTGAAGGGCCTTCGAGGTTTCGTCATACTGGGATTTCAGGATGTCAAGCTGGCCTTCGTAGGACTTCATGTCAGACTCGAGCCGCCTGACTTCGAGATTCATGTCCCTCTCTGCGTTACGGATTTGTGTGTCGTGAGTTCGTTCCAATTCTCTCTTCTCGAGGTTGGACCTCTGCTCAATCTTGCCCCTTTCGACCGCATTCTGCCTCTCGATGGCATCAATCTCAGGTCTCGCCTCTGCTTTCAGTACCTCAATCAGCGTAATGACTGGTTTCGAAAGATTGGGTTTGCCAATTCGCGATGATTCTGGAAGCTTCCATTCGAATGTCGCGGTCGTGCTGAACAGTTCCTCCTTTATGGGATATCTTTCTTTGAGAAGAGAGATCATCAGCCGAGAGCGTTCAACAACCCGGTCCTTCGCTTTCGATAGACCATCGGAATAGACCCCGAAGTTTCGTAGAAAGTTAAGGAGAGCATCACGGATCTCCTCCGGCCGGTCGGCAATCTCGAATTCGGATTCCGCTACCCTAGTGCCTTCATTCGGCAATTCTGCGGCGCGGAGCTGGTCAACAGCTTCTCCAGCAAGAGGGTTCGAGTTAGCAAGGAAGGGCGATTGATAATTGACCGTGCGAAATCCCTGGGTGATCAGGTTCACGGCCTTTAGTTGGCTTATGTACCTAGTCTGATCCTCGTGCGTTTTCACGGATGCTATTAGCTCTCCGGCGCTGTCCGCAAGCAGCCGAGGATCCATCGACACCACATCTACCTTTTCGGTGCAGGCACTGCAGCTATCGGAGACAAGTACCTCGGTCTTGCTAAACGGCACTACTTTCAGTCTATAGGCAATTCTTGCGATAACAGACACTCGTTTGGGCTTCGAAAGGTGGAGGAAGCGCGATATCCTGCTACCTACCGAATTACGAAGATAATCCTCGTATGCCAGCCGATATGCATGGGCCAAGATAAGCGCTTCTTCGTCTTGAGCCGCGAGAGGGGACTTCGACTCACTAAGGACAAAGGGAGGTCCTATCAATTCAACTTCTGTTCTCCTCAAGTCCTTCGATTAATTTCATCTGATCTTCCTTCACCAAGGCGGTAAGCAGGGTTCCCTCTTTGTATCTGAATGCGGCAGAGGCAAGGACCTCCGTATCCCCCAACTTGACAACTCCTCTCCCTTGGATGGCTCCTTTCTCCGAGAAGATCGTCCAACCCGCGCTACGGAATCCTTCCTTGAACTTGATGCCGCGCACAGCGTAAAGAGATTCTACCTTGCAATTCTCACCGAGCTCCACTGAGCCTTTACAACGAATCGCGCCGCCGTCGAAATCGTCAGCTGTGGTCAGGCTGCGCGAGACGAGATACTTGATTCGGCATCGTCTGCCGAGGACAACATCTCGTTCGGAGGATAAGACTTCGACTTCGGCCCCGTCGGGGAGAAATACTTCGCCACCAGCGCCTAGGAACGTCCCCGCATACGTTCCACCTTCCCCCTTGACGTTCACGACTCCCGCTGCTCGGAGTTTTCTTATCGCCACCCCACCACTAGCACTAAGATTCCGGCATCGGAGTTCTTCAACTGAGCTCCCCGACGGAAGCTCAACATCTCCCGATGCGTACAACCGCGTCATCTTGATTTTCGCATCGACCTTGACGGATCCGTCAGTGGACAGATTTCCAATTGAAGTATTCTCAGGGATTGACAAGTCTCCGTTCGACTTTGCCCAGCCGACCTGACATCCTTGTCTGAATCTGATGTCTGCCGACTTGACTTCCTTCATCACTTTGACGTTGTCTCCGAGAATTGTGACCCCTCTGCACGAGATGCTTCCAATTTCACTCCTCTCGCCTATTTCCAGCATCTTCCCGTTACTTGAAATGTTGACGATCTTGCTGTCTGCGGGGACAGACAGGTCGCGGTCAGTGACCAACCTCCCACTGATGGTGCTCGGGTTCTTCATTGTAATCTGGCTGGCGCAGACATTATCCAACTCACACTCGATGAGCTCGATGTCGCCCGGGCTCAGCACAGAGCCATCGATCTTCGAGCCTCGACTAATCTTCACCTCTCTTCGTGCGTATATGTCTCCTTTCACAAGGCACCCTGGTCTCAGGATGACTGTCTGACCGTAGACTGTACCATCAACTACTTCGCCCTGTAGGATCTCGGTCGTGCCGAAGATTTGCTCCTTCACAGAGCGCTTGATCCGGGCTTCGCTTCGGCGAAGAATGTCTTCGATGCGGGTTGTCTCAGATGGGGGAGCGAACTCTCCCACTTTGAGCTCCCTGCGAAGCTCCTCTGGAATCCAAGGTCTGAGCTTTTCAATTCTCTCTCTCAGGAGGACTTCAAGCTTGGGGCTCTCCCAAACCTCTATGTGAAATGATTGGCGCTTCCTTTCAGAATCAAGCCAATCATGCGTAGCAGATGTGAGAACCGCAGTGGTGATGATTAGAAAATCTGTCGGGTTATGCTCCTTTGCCGATACTATTGCCTCGTCTAGTTCCTGTTTCGAGGGAGGTCTCCCTGGGTACCTCTTACATTGCACCACCCATTCAGTTATCTGATTACTGCCCTGCAGAGGTGCTATCACCAACTGTGCCGTCAAGTCCCGTCCCCTATCGGACCCCGCCTTCCCGTGCCATTTCAGATTGGCAAATCCCATCGATTCAAGCAGGTGGTAGCAGAGCTCTTCGAATTGCTCGGGGCTGATACTCTCCCAATTTACTGTCAATAGCCAGTTAGGGAATTCACAAACCTGCGTGATATAATCCTTGCAGACAGCCACTCCTTAACTCGGACTCTGACTAGCTTTGTGGGTGACCTGCTTTTGCTCTTAGCCATGAGAGTCCGATCCAGATTGGGCCAATAAGAAGGAAGAAAGCGAATAGAGGTCCGAACGGCCACGTCAACACGAAATAGTGAGGTTGGTAGGTCCACTGATATTTGGTGGCGTTATAGGAAGGCAATTGGATTTGTACCATCAAAGAGAACGCGATGAGGGCCGCAAAGGAACCTCCTATGTCAGCCCACGTCCTGCCTGCCTCGCTATTGATTCTCCATCTTGTCACTGAGGCGAATGCCATGATGACCGTACACGGCACGAGGGCGATTCCCAGCAAGTCAGCGACGGAGAAACCTGTGTAGAATGGTGTTATAGAAAGCGATTTTATTACGGAGAGAAAGGCGTAGACGAAAAGAAATATGCTAAGATAGATGAACAGTCTGTTTGTAAGGTCTTCATTCTCCCTTGTAAGGAAGACAGATACCCCAAGAAAGGCATAAAGCGCCAAGGCAGGTATGATGATGTAGTATTCAGTCTGTTGAGTCTGCCGGGTCAGATTTACCGTTATCTCAAACTCCGGAGCATACTTGCCAGATGTGACCAAACGAACCGTCGATGTCATGTTCCAAGCTGAATCATCTGAAATCTGAGATGCGTTTGTGGGGGAGAACGAAAGATGGGCAGGAACCGTCTGGTTCATTGGAAGGGAAATTCTGTTTAGGGTCACTTCGGAGTAGTTGAGTATCTGAGTTACCGACAGGTCCAAGTTGTAAGTGTAACTGTCGAATGGGAAAAGCTGTGAGTATCCTTGCGGGTAACTGAATACGAACGTTCCACGACCCTGCCATTGGTCCTCGCTCTGCTGTTGGTCGAGAGGAATCCAGCCTGGTCCGGTGCTGTCAGTCACTGCTGCCCCGGAGTATGAGATTGAGTTGGTTATGTATCCGCTTACCTGTGGGGTGATACTGAGCGATTTCGGGTCAACGTCTAAGATGGTGACTCCCAGATCAAGTGTAGCCTTCCGAGGTATCGTCAAGACTGAGTACATGTCCCAAAAACCAGAAGTGACCACGTTGCTTTTGGTATCGAACGCACGAGCTTCCCCCCATACCGTAGTCTGGTTCTGGAATCCTCCCAATTGCGTCGCGAAAGTGTAATTGGAACCCTCCTGCCTCCACAAAGTCATGACTGTCTTGTTGAAGACGTTGAAATCTGACGGGTCGGGTGGACTTGCCAAGAACGGGAGGGCTTTGAAATACAGCGTGACGTTGACCAGTGGGTTGGGTGATGTGACGTTAACGAAGACATAGACGTAGAATGAAGTAGGAACTGTTCGACCGTTTGGATTCAGGGCGGGAGTCGGGGTAGTGATTGTGAATCTTGTCGATTGTGCCGAAGATTGGGACTCGAATGGAACCACAAGAAGTAGGAGACCGCCCAAGAGAATGATCTTGAGAATCGCGTGTGCCATGCGAAGTGGTGTTGGGTGTTTACGATAAAAGGATGAAGGACGTCTTACGTATCTTGTGGACGCTGGGAGTCAGGTATGGGTGGTCCTAAGCCTGACCAAGGAACGGTGGGAAGACTTCTAGGATAACAGGTTTCGAGCACGAGAAATCAAGTTATTCCATATCTACTAGGTCAACCAACTTCGTGACGTACTTTCTCAGCCATTCGGACCTGTCTACCCGGTCACCTTCGCGCGCACCCGCTTCGTGTTGCCTCGCTCCCCTTGAATCTACGCCCTGTCCATTGAACTAGTGCCCAAACCTCGGCAACTAGAAAGTGCAATCAAGATATGGGGATTCTTTCGAGTTCGGGCGCAGTTCTTACGACAGCGCGGAGAATGGACCCACGCTCAGAACAGGGTATGGTTGTGCGCAAAAAAGCCGCTTTTTCCAAGCGGGGCTCCTTCCGTCTCAAACATTCGGTACCCATCTGAACTTAAAGGGTAGACAGCGACTCCAAATCGGGGGCTACGAACGAGCAATCACCGCAGAACCTTGCGTGTAATCATTGAGGATACTGAGATGAGTAGGAAGGAGAGACGCACCGTGTACCGTTCAAAGGGGTTCAGGTCTCTTGACCCCTACCTGAGAGCACAGCTAATCCTCGTTCGCGAGGGCGTGAAGAGTGGAGCCGAACTGGACGAACAGGATCAAGACTGTTGTAGTAAAGAAATCGATCATATCCTGAAAGATTTGAGGCTGAACTTCACCAAGAGCAGATGGAGGAAGCGATTCTGTTACAGAGTTTCTCTAGAGCCCTCGGTTCTCGACGTACGCCAGAAGGATAAGAGCGATCAAATGTTCGCCGTCAGGGTGTTTGGGTACCCATCGTGCTGTGCGCGCAGATACCAAGCTATCTACAACAGGTATGACAAGACACGGAAGGAAGGACAGACGCCCGCTGAAGTATTTGCCAGACAACAAGAAGCTTTGGGACGCGTCCCTAAGGAGAACCTGTGGATTGATTTCTTTCCTTGCCACCCTCTGTGCAGGGAAGCTGCGTCAAAGGGGAGAACCTATAGAACCATCCTTGAAAAATACGACAGAGAAGCTGCAAGAGCGTGGAAGGAACCAAGTACTTTGCTCAAAGTACCTAGAACCAATCCCCCGCTCCTAATCAGTATTGGGTAAGTCGAGTCGAATGCCCAGCTCATAGTACCCTCTTTTAGTGGGTAATGGATGAGGTTGTAATCTGCGAGATATGCGGTAAGTCCGCTTGGGGGCCGGTGCGTGACGATGGTCACAAGTAGACATGGTCGGGTCCGCCGGCATAGGGTCTACTACTGCCGTGACTATGGGAGGATTCCCAAGAAGCACACTGTCAGAACCGAGGAGGAAGGAGGATGATCAAGATAGGCTTCGACGATCTCACCCGGCATGGTTACTTCGTCGGCGCGACAGGCACGGGCAAGACCACCTTGGCAAGAATCATGGCCAAGGGTCTCGAAGAGGCCAACCGGACCGGAGAATTCCCGAACTCGTCAATCTATCTAGACGTGAAGGGCGACGACGCCTGGAGGTTTCTGGCTCAGGTTGACAGCCTCGATCCCGCCAAGATTACCTTTCTGGACCCAAACAAGACAAAATTCAGCGTTAACCCTTTCGATTTGCCGCCGCACTCAGAGGAGGACGAAGAGAACGTCAAGTCGGTTTACATCGGGTTCGTGATGAGGGTGATTGAGGAGTGGTACGGCGCAGACCCGAGAAAGACACCTCGGATGCTGAGGATTTTCCGTTCCTTGATCTCATATCTCTACGCACTGACAGACAGCCCAACGTTCATCGACCTTCATGACCTAGTCGTGGGCCTTCAGACTGGCGACGAAGCCATTCTCAGAGATATGGCGAACGTGCTCGACAAGCTCGAATTTGAGGCTCTGAAGAAGGAGCTCTCTTCGATCTCGGATATGAGGTCGGAAGCCTTCGACCCGGTCTTGACGCGCCTGTCGGAGTTCGCAGTAGACCCCTACCTCCGAAAGCTCTTCGGGGCCGTCCGGCATTCGTCAGTAGATTTTGCGAAGCTCCTCGAGCCTGGACGGCAGACGATCATCCGCCTGCCAAGCCACGAGGTCGGGCTCCACATCGGCCCCCTCATGCAATCTGTAATCTTGCTGAAACTGTGGTTTGCAGTGCTGTGGAGGGCCACCAAGGTGCCGGAAAGGGAGAGAACACCCGTGGTGCTGTGGCTGGACGAGTTCCAAGACCTTCAGCGGCTGCAGGCCATCCAGACGATAATCTCGCAGGCGAGGTCTCAGGGGCTGTGCTTGATGCTGAGCCATCAGACAACCGCGCAGCTCGACGATTCCCTGCTGAAGATCATAATCGGGAACGCGGGCGTCCAGGGCGCGGGCAGGGTGTCAGGGGACGACGCGACACGACTCGCCAAGGCATGGGACCCTCAGTTCAAGAAGGAGATTGAGCAGACACTGGTCACGCAGCCCGATTTCACCTGGACTTTTCGATTAAGAGCAGGACCTGGAGAGGAGCAATCACCGCCTATCCAGGAGAGGCTGTTACCGCCTCCAAGAGAGGTCCACTCGTGGGAAGAGATACAACAATTCGCCGCGAAGATGCGGGAGCTGTATGGGGTTTCAATCATCGAGCGGTCGATCTTCTCGAAAAGGAGGGAAGAGGCCGACGAATGGATGGACTTCCTTCCATCAGCGTATCCGGCTTTCCCTGTCGGCGGAGCTTGGAAGATGCTTTGTGCACTCGAGAAGGCTGGGACGGCAACCCAGAACAAGCTCTGCGAGCTGACGGGCTTGTCCCGAAGCAAGGAGACAAGAGAATTGATTGAAGAAATGTGGACAAAGAAGTGGATCAAGGTGGTTCGGAGCTGGACTGTAGGAGCAGAGAAAGCCAAGGAGTACGGGTTAACGGAAGATGGGAAGAAGTTGCTCGCATGCGACTTCTCTCAGATAGGCGGGCTCGAAGCTCAGGAGATGGCGGTGAAGGCGAGGGCGTACTACCTCAACCATTGGATGTTCTTCACCCTCGGAAAACAGGACAGGGTGGAGATGAAACCTGACTGCATAGCTTACGACTATGATCAAGGGAAGGCTATCGCTGTCGAGGTCGAATCGCCGAACCACGTCCAAACGCACCCAGAGGAGCTGAAGGCACACCTGCTGCATGTAGAGCCCTTCAAGGAGCTCCACGTCTGGATTAAGGAAGAGTCCAAGGCAAAGGTGGAAGGTCTCCTGTACCAGCTGCAATCTGATCAGACACCAAAGATCAAAGTCTTCACGACCTGAAAGGGAAAGAAACAGACGATTCTTGTACATTGGAGCGAGAAGCAAGTTCCTTTTTCCTGACGCACGGTGCTAGTGTTGGTCAGAGGCTCTACACGGGTGATTGAAAGGAAATGGGGCTCATTTTGAACCCGCTCGCGACAAAACGCTTGCAAGACCGTGCGCCACTAGTACAACAACACACTCGCGTACGGACAGACCAGCGGTCACTTTTGGAGATGGGGAACAGACCATGCCCAACCCTCTTCAGCTTGCGGCCTTCATGGGGCCATCAGTTCTGGCCATCTACGCCATGATCATGGGGAGGGCTCTTTCCCTCAACCAGTTCCGCAGAATCTCGCGGAAATCCATCACATTGAATGAATGGAACGTCGTCTATCGGTACCTCAATCTTCCGCTAGAGAAGCAGAACGAGCCGCCCCGAACTGTAAACCACAGACCGACGAGATTGATCATAGCAGGAGTGCTTGTCGCCTCGTCGATAGCTCTCTTCCTCCTTCCTCTGCCTTTGATGGTGCCTTTCAGGTTCGCACAATACTCGTTCGACCTCTTCCCAGCCGTCAAATCTCTGGTCTCGGCTGCCATCCTTGCGGTCTCTCTGATGCTCGCCTTTTACAGACCGCGGAGATGGATTCTGTCTCAGACCGTCCCGACTGAGTATCCGTTTCGACCCTGGAAAGAGATAAGGAAGGTGCTGGAGAAGAAATGACCTCTGACCAGACAGAGAGAGCGAAGAAGTGGTTCCTGCAGCCGGTCGCTGTCCCTCTTGCACAAGGTGATGATTTCGACTTGAGGAAGGTCCAACTCGCTGCTTCCTCCATCGTCTCGTCTCGCCCTCGATCTCTTGAAATCTTCTGGGATGGTACAAACTTCGAGCTATGTTTCGGTGCGCCCACCAGGCAGGACCTTGATCATATGGTCGAGAACTATCGTCAGCACGTCAAAGTCGGGGTTGTTGATGAAAGTGTGGGACTCATGAAGGACAGTGGTGCCTACCCGGCACCCCAGTGGCTGTCGCAACTGGATCCATCTATCTGCAGGCTCTTCCTTGTCGGGAACGCCTACGGCCACTCATACTGCCTCTATGACGTGAAGAGAACGGGCAGGTTGATGACACCACTCCTCCTTGCCCTCCAACGGAGCCGGTTTGCATGGGTGCAGTTCTTGTGGTTCGAACGCCCTCTGCAGAAGTACCTGTCTTCTCTCGGTTCGAGGATGAGGGACAGGTTCATCGAAATCGATCAGCCGATACCCAAGGTGAGGAGTTGGAGGGACGAGGACGGGAAGCTGCACACAGAGAGATACACCGTTGACCATCCTGCGAAGTTCGGCGAGTTCCACACCAACTT
>CAYYYU010000038.1:0-13652 GCA_964476175.1 uncultured Nitrosopumilales archaeon | reverse complement strand
AGAAGAGCGCATCTTCACCTTGCTCTTGGCGAGAAGGAAGTCCCTCTCCCTCTGCTCGAACATTTCCTTGATTGCGCCGCGCTCTCCTGACAAATCGGGACGTGCGCAGAGCGTCGCTCAATAATTAAACGTTTGAGCCCTGACAGGGAAACTCTGGGACTGCGACCCGCTAACAGAGCCTGATATCACTGAGTCTTGGTCTCTTCTTCTTTCTTGCTCGTGACTTTCTCAGCGATCTTCCTTAGTTTCGACTTCGGCATGGTCAGAGTCGGCTTCTCAGGAATTAGGCCCTGCGGCCGCCTGAGGAGAATCAAGATGAGTAGGATGCCTATGAACAGGGTCTCGATCCTGGTCGGGTCGATTGGCCCGAAGAGGTTGTACCCCGAAACAACGAGGTAGCTCGTCCCCTGGTTGAAAGCGTTCAATATCAGCACGTACACGAACGTCCCAAAGAGCACTCCCCTGTTGTTGGACGCCCCACCCAAGATCACGATTACGAACGGAATGAAGGTGAAGGTCTGCCTGGTGAATGTTCCTATCGTCCCCGGTTCGATGTATGGCTGATAGAAGAGCCAAAGAACGCCGGCAGCGCCTGCGATTGCCGAGGCCACGACCAACACGTTTCGTCTGATTGCCACGTTGTCCTTCCCCAGGGCTTCGGACGCGATCTCGTTGTCTCTGAGAGCACGCAGGGTTCTTCCAAGGGGTGACCTCCCCACTCTCTCCGCATACAGGTAAACGAGGATCGTGAAGAAGGCGATTACTCCAAGCACCGCAAAATCCGGTTGTCTGACGATGCTCCCCAATGAGAAAATCGGGCTGGGGGCCGTCATGCCAAGAGCCCCTCCCAGAAGTGGATAGTACGCCTGACTGAAGTAGTTGAAGAACTCACCAGCGGCAAGAAGAAGCATCCCGAGATAGTCCTCCCGCAACCGGATCGCAGGATATGATGCAAGGAACCCGATCAGCCCTCCCATGATCGCTCCCACTGCCAGCATGAAGAGCGCCAGTTCAACTGCCAGCAAAGGGTCGCTGACCAGCTTGTTGTCGATTTGCGAGACAAAACCCGCTTGGTACGTGAAAATGTCCCCTTTCAGGTTCAGCAGGTAGACCATCAGTCTGTACGATAGGGTGGCCGCCAGATAGGCCCCCCCGGCCACGAAGAGAACCTTTCCGAAGTTGGGAATCCCAGCGTACCCAAACTCAAGGTTCACTGTCAGACTTATGATGAGGAAGAGGCAGAATACCTCTGCCGGTTGCACCAAGATTACCAGGAGGAAGTAGAGCGACGCAAAGTCGAACGCCAATTATCTGAACCTCCTGAGCAGTCTGCGCCAATCTATGGACGTCAAGCCCTTCGGGATGACAAGGAGAGCGATTATCATGATCGCGAGAGGAATGCCCTTCTGGAAAGTGGTTATCTGCGACCCGGCTGCGAAACCCCAGGTCGAGTTGACGTATGAGGTAAGAACCCTTATCACGTATGTCTCGCTGAATCCAACAATCAGCCCTCCGATGATTCCGCCGTAGATACTGCTGATTCCCCCGAGCACGCTTCCTGCAAATATATCAACGATGATGTAGGAAGAGGTCGCTGGCGGCGAAGGGGACTGAATCGAGTAGAGCCCACCGGCGAGTCCAGCAAGTGCACCCGCGACGAACCAGGAAATCAGATACACCCTTTCCACGTTTATCCCGAGGACCTTGGCAAGGTTGGGGTTCTCAATCGCAGCCCTCATAGCAACACCGAACCTGGTCCTGTAGAGGAGGTAGCTTATCGTGATAGTCATGACGACCAGAACGATGGGAGCGATGATGATGATGCCTCTTACCCCGAAGATCTGAACGTCAGGCAACTGGTTCAGGTCAAACAGGTAGTACCCTTTGTTCCCGAGGAACTTCCCGTAAACCTTCCCCAAGTAATCGAAGAAGAACGCCCCTTCGAAGGCGGTCAGAACTATGTCGATTGCGAGGGTAGCAATCATCAACACAACTATGTTGGCTCCTCTCCTCGTCAGCGGTCTCAGCACGAGCAGATACATCAAAACAGCGATTGCTCCTCCAACGAAGAACGCTACCGGGAGAGTCAGGTAGGGGCTCGCGAAATTCCCGAATATGAAGGCAGACGCGCTTGAGAAGATTGCAATGACCACGAAGTCAGAGTGCGCGAAATTGGGGACCTTCGTTGTCATGTAGGTGAGCGTGAGGCCAGCACACATCATTGCGTAGAGACAACCGTACACTACAGCGTTGGAAACGGTGGGGTCTAGCAAATACCGGTACATCCAGCCGTGAAACAAGCATTAAATAGTTTCCTGCACTTACCCACAGTTACGAAAAATATGAAACGAACAGGTGCGTCTACAGCTGTCGTAGCTGCGCTGTTTGTCTTGGGATTGATAATCGGAGCCGCCGCAATCTATGGAATCGGTGTCTCTTCCCCATCTACAACTTCATCACAAACAGTCACATCGACTGTTACAGGACCAGCTGGCGGGACGGTCACAGTGACATCCACGGCGACGGCCGCGGGCGCCGCATGTGACACGTGTCTCAGTGGTATCAACAACACTATGCTGATAGGGGCCGCGCAAGCAGCAGGCAACGTTAGCGGAACCTTCACAATAGGCAACCTTCAGGACCTTACCGACGGTCTAGCCGGCCAGGGCTTGGACGACCAAGCAGTGTCCGGGTTCGCCATATCGGACATCAACGCATGGATCCAGACCACGCCGTTGGCGGGCAAGGTCACCTTCCAGCAGAACCTCCAGGATTACAAGGAGGACAACACACTGACTACTACAATCATGAACACTTACCTTAGCCAGGGTATTCACATCACTGTAGGGCCACTCAACAGTGGAACTGCTGGAGCGATGCTGCCGTTCGCGAACAGCCACCAGATAGTGATGTTGAGCCCATCATCGACCAACCCGGCCATAGCAATACCGGATGACTACCTAATCAGGACACCTCCATCCGATAATTTCCAGGGCAAAGCTGACGCAGCGGAATTCAAGCAATCAGGGGTCCAGGACGTTGTCATCCTCTACAGGAACGATGGCTACGGAGCGGGCCTCGCCAACTCTACTGCAGTAAACTTCGAAGCTCTTGGCGGACATGTGGAAGCACAGATTCCATATGACGTCACCAGCAGCAACTTCGTCTCAGTGCTCGGGTCGGTGAACGACGCCTACAACTCAGCAGTTGGGAAGTATGGAGCTTCGCACGTCGGGCTCTATTTCATCTCATTTGACGAGTTCGGCCAGATTGCCACCCAAGCTGCCTCCAACTATCCAACTCTCCTTCAGTCACCACTCCCATGGTTCGGAGTTGACGGAGAAGGTAACGAAGCCCCGATCGTCAATTCGACCTATTCAGCAGCGTCAGCTCAAACCAGGCTCGTAGCTAGCTTCCCAGGATTCACGAATAGCCCGTTGACCCAGTCGGTCTGCGCAAGGCAATTGGCAATACGCGGCACACTGTGCACAGGGTATACTGTCGGTACCTACGACGATCTGTGGCTGGCAGCACTCGCGATCCTCTACTGTGTGCCAACCACCCACTACACTGCCACCCAGAACGGTCAATGCATGAAGGAAATGCTCCCAGCGATAGCCGCCGGCTTCTCCGGGGCAACAGGAGTCCCAATTCTCAACACTGCTGGAGACAGACTCTATGCATCCTACCAATTCTTCTGCATCGTTCCGGGATCGACCTCAGGCTCAGCAAAGTGGATAGTCTGCGGTACCTGGGACCAAGTTAGCAACCAAGTAATCTGGTCAACCAAACCACAAGGCATTCCTTAGGCGGGGGATTCAAACCCCCTCTCCCTTTTTGTGATTAGACATGGGTCTAGCGATAGAACTCCAGAACGTTTCAAAGCACTTCGGTAACCTCCGCGCGGTGGATGACGTGTCGGTCGGAGTGGACGAGAAATCACTGACGATCCTCATCGGCCCCAATGGTTCTGGAAAGACAACGCTGATCAACACGATTGCTGGATTCTACCGCGCCGATTCCGGGAAGGTCCTGTTCATGGGAAAGGACATAACAAAGCTACCCCCCCACAAGATATACAGGCTGGGGGTGGCCAGAACCTTCCAGATCCCGAGCCTGTTCTGGAAGCTGACGGTCTTGGAAAACGTAATGGTCGCGACTCAGGGCAACCCGGGGGAGAGCTTCCTAAGGTCACTAATGAAGAGGTCATGGATGAAGAAGGAGGCTGAGACTGCCGAAGAAGCTTTCAAGATATTGGGGCTAGTGGGGCTCTACGAGATCTGGGACAAACCTGCAGAAAGCCTCAGCGGAGGTCAGATGAAGTTGCTCGAGATCGGTCGAGGGCTGATGAGCGGAGCGAAGATACTCCTCCTGGACGAGCCCATCTCGGGAGTCAATCCCAAGCTCGCCCACGAAATATTCGAAAAGCTCGTTAGTCTCAGAGCAGATTTGGGTCTCACCTTCTTCATCATCGAGCACAGACTCGACATCGCTATGAAGTACGTTGATTCTGTGGTGGCGATGGCGTTCGGCAAGGTGATAGCTACTGGCAAGCCTGACGTAGTAATGACGGACCCGAAGCTCATCGAAGCGTATCTTGGGACCTGAATTGCTTACAATCCAAGACGTTTCCTCCGGATACGGCAAGCTCCAAGTCCTCGACAACGTGTCCATGCAGGCCGAGGAAGGGAAAATCACTGTGATCGTGGGGCCTAACGGGTCCGGAAAGAGCACCCTGCTGAAGACTGTGGCTGGGGTCGCCAACCTGTACCAGGGCAAGATCTCGTTCAACGGCGAAGAAATCTCTCGGATGGCACCGCACGTAATCGCCCGCCACGGGATCGCGTACCTGCCCCAGACCGAAAGCACTTTCACTCAGCTTACCGTTCAAGAAAACATCAAGATGGCTGCGTACACTGTAGACCCAGCGGACTATCCGGCTCGCCTGGAGTCCGGGCTTCAGACCTTCCCGCAGATTTCTTCCTACCTCGGCACAAAGGTACAGAACCTGAGTGGAGGCGAGAGACAAATGGTGGCCATGATTATGGCGCTCATGAGGAAGCCCAAGGTCGTCATGTTTGATGAACCAACTGCGAACCTCTCTCCGAAGTTCGCCACGATAGTCCTCAACACGGTCGTCTCCCTCGCGAAGGACCGGGGGCTCACGGTCCTGCTTGTCGAGCAGAACGCAAAGCGGGCTCTCGAAGTTGGAGATCGCGCGTACCTCCTCGTCGGAGGTAGAAAGGTCTTCGAGGGCGGGGCGAGGGACCTCCTTTCGCATGGCGAGCTGGCCCAAATGTACCTTGGGTTGAAGGCGGCCTAGCGGCCGACAACAGTACATCCCCTCACGCTTGGAAAGGATAAGTTATCAACCTCGTATACCTAGCGCGAGATTCGTGGGCGTCCGAGGGTCGAATTCAGGCGGCGTGTAGATTTGTCTCTGGAACAGATGATGTGGGTCGAGAAGTACAGACCGAGCAAACTCGAAGACCTCGTGGACCAGGAAGCGATCAAGCTGAGGCTCAAGCTGATGATCGAGAAGAAAGAGCAGCTTCCCCACTTGCTCTTCGCGGGCCCCCCAGGCTCCGGCAAGACCACTACGGCCATGATTATCGCCAAACAGATTCTGGGGGAGCACTGGAGCGACTACACACTATCCCTGAACGCGTCCGATGAGAGGGGGATAGAAACCGTACGCCAGAGAATCAAGACGTTCGCGCGCTTCTCGGACAGGAGGGAGGGGGTCCCGTACAGGCTCGTGATCCTCGACGAAGCAGACGAAACAACGGGCGATGCCCAGACAGCCCTCAGGAGGATAATGGAGGAGAACGCAGCCAACACCCGTTTCATCCTCGTCTGCAACTACTCTTCAGGGATCATCGAGCCTCTCCAGAGCAGGTGCGCGATCTTCAGGTTCCAGCGCCTCGACGAAGCGGCGGTGGTGGAGCATCTGAAGTGGATCGCGAAGAAGGAGAAGCTGAAATTCACCTCCGAGGGGGTCTTCGCAGCGGTGTACGAGGCGACACAGGGCGACCTGAGGCAGGCGATTAACCTCACCCAGGCGGCTGCGGCGTCGGGAGAGCTCACGATCGAGGGGGTGAAGACTGTAACCGGCGCGACAGTAAAGTCGAGAGTCGCGGAAGTGATCAGGGTCGCGGTCGAAGGCGATTTCGACGCCGCGCGTACGAAAATGGTCGAGCTGACGCGGGTCTACGGCATCCCGGAGCGCGATTTCCTGAAGTTCGCAAACGAAGCACTGTCGGGGATCAAGACAGAGAACATGGGCAGGGCGATTTCGATTCTCGCTGAGTACGACTTCCGACTCGTCCAAGGGGCCCAGCCGGAACTCCAACTGACTGCAATGCTTGCAGAACTCTCTGCACTCAACAGGAAGGGCGACTGACACGGACGTTTCGCTCCCGAGGGGAATAAGGGACATCGAACCGGAGGAGTACGCGCTCCAGGTGAAGGTCAGGTCGGCCTTCGAAGACGTGGCAAGCCTCTACAACTTCAAGCTGATGGAGCCTGCTTCGCTCGAGCACCTCTCGACTCTGCGTGCCAAGAGCGGGGACGAGGTAGACAAGGAAATCTATGCCTTCAAGGACAAGGCAGGGAGAGACATCGGCCTCCGCTTCGACCTCACCGTCGGCATAACAAGATACGTCTGCTCCCGAAGGGACCTGAAGCCCCCTGTGAAGGTTGCGGCCTTCGGTGGGATGTGGAGGTACGACGAGCCCCAATACGGGCGGTACCGCTGGTCCCATCAGTGGGACCTAGAGATTTTCGGGCCGCAGTCTGTGGAGGCGGACGCCGAGGTGATCGACGCCAGCGCAGCCATACTCAAAGGGATTGGCCTTGAGAGGACGACAATCAAGGTGGGGGACAGGCGGGTTGTCGAGGAGTACATCCGCACCCAGGTGGGCGTTAGCGAGGAGCCGAGGAGGGTCGAACTCATGCGAGCGCTGGACAAGGTCGAGAAGAAGACCCGGCGGGAGCTGGAAGAAGAATACCAGACGAAAGGGTTCGCCAAGGAGGACCTGCGGAAGGTCCTGGACCTCGGCGATCTGAGCGGAAGCCCAGAGAAGGTCCTCGAAAGGGCCTCAGAGATGCGCCTCACATCGACCGAAGACCTGTCGAGGCTAAACGACATCCTCAGGTCCCGCGGAGTCCGCAACATCGAGTTCAACATGCGCATTGTGAGGGGGATCGACTACTATACGGGGATAGTCTTCGAGGGGGTCGACGCCGCCAACCCGAATCTGGGCTCTCTGTTCGGCGGGGGAAGGTACGATGCCCTCCCAAAAATCTTCGGCAGGCCGGACCTCGCCGCGACCGGCGCAGCAGGAGGGGTGGAGAGAGAAGCGATGTCCATGAAGAAGGGCTCGGGGCGTCCCGAGATCGTCGCCTACGTCGCATACACTTCAGCGGATGTGTACGGGCATGCGTCTGGAGTGCTGGCTCGGCTCCGGGAGAAAGGAATCCCGAGTGACATCGCTCCGCCCGGCAAGAGCCTGCGCAGGCAGCTCGAGGACGCCAGCGGGATGGGGGCGAAATGGACGTTCATCATCGGACAGAGCGAAATCACGGCTGGGGTGGTCACGCTCAGGAACATGAGCACTAGAGAGGAGGAACGCAGCCCGCTGGAAGAGGCGCTACGGACCGCCGGGGCCTCCTGACCCCTTTTCCGCAAGCTTCCTCGCCTCGTCGTCGACCAGCTCGGTGAGCGCCTCGAAGGCCCGGCTCGCGTTCTTCATACTGACCACCATGATTGTGTCGGTATAGCAGCTCACTGTGTCCTCGACGTTGACGTGCCTCCTCGAAAGCTGGTTGTAGAACGCGCTTATGCATCCAGGTGTGGTGATGATCTCATCAGGGCTATGCACAGTGATCGCTGCGCCGCCTTCACCTTCTTCCAGAATTTCAGTCCCGGACAACGCCCTCTTGACCCTGCTGTGGAGCCTCTGGTCGAAGATAAGGGTGATAGACGACAACGACTCCGAGACCTGGATGAAGTCCTCCTGGTAGCTCGTGAGCAGAGAACTCACGGTCTGCATAGTCCTCTTGGTCTTTTCGACCGAAAGTCTAGAGACATGGGTCCTCACACTCACAACGCTTCCGGCAATGACCTTGGTGACTTCAGGCGAGTTGGGCGAGTACGATTCGCGTAGCCGCTTGAGAGCCGTTGTGACTCCGACCACGCTGACCTCTCTGACCTTCTTTCCTGTCTTCGCGACAACATTGGGCAACAGTATCCTGGCGAGCGCGCTCAGATTGGCGTAATCTCGCGCGAGTGCGTCCTGGACGGAGAAGTCAGAGTCGACCACCTCCCTGACGGCACGGGTGACTGAACCACCATTGACCACTTCTGGCCTTGACTTGACCAAGAAATTAGAATCGTGGCCAAAATCTATAAAAGGGTTTCCACTCCACGGTCGCTCTTCAATTTGGACAACACCGTGGTCCTCGCCTACTCCGGAGGCCTCGACACCTCGGTCTGCGTGAAGTGGCTTCAGGAGAAGTACAACTCCGAAGTGGTCACCATGACCCTCGACCTCGGCCAGCAGGACGACTTCGAAGAGACAGCGGCGCGTTCTGTCCTCATCGGTGCCAAGAACCATCACACCCTTGACGTCAAGGATGAGTTCATCTCAGACTACATCTTCCCTGCGATCAGGGCGAACGCACTATACGAGGGCAAGTACCCGCTGAGCACCGCCCTTGGAAGGCCGCTGATAGCGAAGAAGCTCGTGGAAGTGGCGGAGAAGGAGGGGGCCCACGCTGTCGCGCACGGGTGCACGGGGAAGGGAAACGACCAGGTCAGGATTGACGTCACCGTAAGGGCACTGAATCCTTCGCTCAAGGTGATTGCACCAGTGCGGGAGTGGAACATGACCAGAGACGAGGAGATAGTGTACGCTCAGAAGAACAACATTCCAATCAAACCCTCGAAGTCGATATACAGCGTCGATCAGAACCTCTGGGGCCGCTCGGTCGAAAGCGGACCCCTGGAAAGCCCAGACCAGGAACCTCCCCGGGAAGCCTTCGAATGGACCACCATGCCTGAAGACGCCCCGGACGCCCCCGGGTACCTGGAGCTGGACTTCGCCGGCGGATTGCCGGTGAGGGCAAACGGGCGTGAGATGGAGCCTCTCGAGCTGATTTCGTTCGTGAACCACTTCGCCGGCTCGCACGGTGTGGGGATAATCGACCACATGGAGGACAGGCTGGTCGGAATAAAGTCCAGGGAGGTGTACGAGTGCCCTGCCGCAGTCTCGATCATAGAGGCGCACAAGGACCTCGAGAAGCTGGTCCTCACCCGCCACGAGCTGGACTTCAAGGCTCAGGTCGAAAGGGAGTGGGCCTGGCTGGTGTACTCCGGCCTGTGGCTCGAACCCCTCCGAGACGAGCTTGACAGGTTCGTGAAGGCAACGCAGAAGCGAGTGAGCGGCACTGTGAGGCTCAAACTGTACAAGGGGGGGATAAGGGTCGTCGGCAGGACGTCGGAGAACTCGATCTACAAGCTGGGCCTGTCGACCTACGGCCGCGCCTCGACCTTCGACCAGAGGAACGCAGTCGGATTCATCGAGCTCTGGGGACTTCAGTCAAGGGTCGCGGCAAACATGAACTCAAAGTCGGAGGAACCGGGAAAAAGTGGACGTCAGAGGGCGAAGGCTAAGGAAGCAGAGTGACGAGACGTCCGCCTTCGTGTCCTCGATGGCGTCCGACGAGCGCATAGCCGCTCACGTCGTCAGGATCAACGTGGCGCATATGGTCTCGCTGGTGAGAGCAGGAGCAGTAAAGAAGTCGGTGGGCGCGGCTTGCATCAGGTTCCTGCTGACCGAAACCCCAAAGCCTGAGAAGGACAGTCTCGCGGAAGACTTCCACCAGCAGCTCGAACAGGAAGCAGTCGACTCGTTGGGGGTAGAGACTGCAGGGTATCTGAACCTGGGCAAGAGCAGGAACGACCAGGTTGCGACCGCAATCAGGATGGAGCTGCGGGGAAGAATCCTCGACCTCGTGGCTTCCGTGCTGGAGACGCAGAAGGGGCTCCTGGCCCTGGCCAGAACCGAAGGAAAGACGATCTTCCCAGGATACACCCATCTTCAGAGAGCGCAGCCGGTCACCCTCGCTCACCACGCCTTCGCCTACCTCGAGGCGCTCCATCGAGACGTGGAAAGGCTGTTCCAGCTCTACGACAGAGTGAACGTGTCCCCCATGGGCTCCGCAGCCCTCGGCGGCACCAGCGTGAAGATCGACAGGGAGTTCATCGCTAACGCCCTGGGATTCCACGGAGTCACCCACAACGCCATGGATGCTGTCGCTTCACGTGACCTGGTCCTCGAGGCTCTGTCGTGCGCGACCCTCGTGATGCTCGATGTCAGCAGGATGGCAGAGGAGCAGATCCTCTGGAGCTCGAGGGAGTTCGGTTTCGTTGAACTTCCAGATGAATACGCAGCGTCGAGCAGCATCATGCCTCAGAAGAAGAACCCCATCGTTTCGGAGCTCGCGCGCGCCAAGGCCGGCTCGGTGATAGGGGACCTGGTTTCAGTCTGCGCCATAATGAAGTCACTCCCGTATTCCTACAACCTCGACCTCCAGGAGGCGACCCCCCACCTCTGGTCCGCCTTCGACGACGCCGTAGACTCCACCCGCCTCACCGGGCGCTCATTCGCAGCCATGGAGTTCAATGTGAAAAGAATCGCCGAGTCCATCAAGAACGACTATTCCACAGCCACAGAGCTGGCAAACTACCTCGTCGCAGAGCGGTCGCTCTCGTTCAGGGAGGCACACGCGATAGTAGGGGAGGCGGTGAGGGTCTCCCTCGCGAAAAAGATCCCGCTCGAAGAGGCCGTAGTCCAGCAACTGAAAAAGTCCGTGAAGAAATCGGCCCTTGACGTCGAGAGGGCGAGGCAGATCCTCGATCCGGCCGACTTCCTCGCCGGCATCAACACTGAGGGGGGGTCGAACCCTGGTTTCATCCCAGCCGAGCTTGAAAGGCACTCGAGTCGTCTCAGGACGGACAAGACCTCGCTCTCAAGGAGAGCATCATCGCTTGCGGCTTCCGAAAGAAGTCTGCTCAATGTTGCAGGGTCAATCGCAAGGGAGGTGAACACCAAGGAGTGAATGTCAACTGTACAGAATGCGACGCTGGGATTGCAGTCCCGGGTGACGCGATAGTCGGCGAGATAGTCTCGTGCAAGGACTGCGGGTCTGAATACGAGGTCTCAGAGCTCAGCGGCGGGTCCGCAGTGCTGAAGCCAGCGGCGCAGGTCGAGGAGGACTGGGGCGAGTAGATGCAGGTGAACATAGCCTTCGACCGGCTGCGTTGGGAGGAGAAGGCCCTTAGGGACGAGGCCGACTCCATGGGGTTCGACGCCAGACTCACGGACGCCAAAGGGCTCCTCTTCGACGTAACGTCGAGGGACGGGCATCCGTTGGAGGGGGTCGTTCTTCAGCGCTGCATCAGCCACCAGAGGGGGTTGCTCCTCTCGAGGGTCCTCGAGGGGGCGGACGTCCGAGTGGTCAATCGGGCAGCAGTCGCCGAGGTCTGCGGGAACAAGCTTGCCACCAGCATCGCCCTCTCGAGGGCAGGCATCCCCACTCCGAGGACCATGGTTGCGCTCTCGTCTGACGCAGTGTCAAAGGCGGTCGACGCACTGGGGCTCCCGGTGGTACTGAAGCCCTTCTCAGGCAGCTGGGGAAGGATGGTGACCATAGTCAGAGACAGAGAGACGCTACAGTCTGTCGTCGAACTGAGGGAGGAACTGCCGAATCCCACGGAGCACATGTACTACATCCAGGAGTATGTCAAGAGGCCGCCGAGGGACATAAGGGCCGTGGTGGCTGGTGATGAAATCGTCGCCTGCGTATACAGGCATGCTCCTGAGGGCGACTGGCGGACCAACGTGGCGAGAGGGGGGCGGTCGGAGGCTTTCACCCCTGATTCAGACCTGCGTGAAGTCGTGCACCGGGCCGCGGCCTGCGTCGGAGGAGGCGTGCTAGGGGTAGACGCGATGGAGTCCCCCGATGGCTATCTCGTCCACGAAGTGAACAACACGGTCGAATTCAGAGGAGCGCAGTCTGCAGTCAGCTGGAGCATAGCGGGGAAGATAATGCAGTACGTCTCGGGACTGGAGAAGAAGTAGCATGGTGAAGGTCGGGGTAATAGCTGCTTCCGGCTACACAGGGGGAGAACTCCTCAGGCTCCTGTTGCAGCACCCGGGCGTCGAGCTCGCCTTCGCCACGTCCAGGAAGTACGCCGGAGAGTATGTCTTCAGGGTCCATCCCAACCTCAGAGGGGTCACAGAATTGAAGTTCTCACCCTACGAGCTGGCGAAGGCAACGGAAGCCGCGGACCTCGTCTTTACAGCGCTCCCCCACGGCGAGTCCGTAAAGTACGTGCCGGAGCTCGCCAACAGCGGAGTGAAGATCATCGACCTCAGCGCTGACTTCCGGCTCCGGGACCCCAAGAAGTACCGGACTTGGTACGGTTTCGACCACCCTTCCCCCGACCTCCTCGAGAAGTTCGTCTTCTCCATCCCGGAGCTGAACAGGGACGAAGTGAGAGGGGCCAAGCTGGTCTCGTCTCCCGGGTGCATGGCGATAACGTCGATACTCGCAGTCGTACCTCTCCTCAAGGCCCACTCTCTCGGGATTGACCGGGAGCACATCGTGGTAGACGCAAAGATCGGGTCCTCGGGAGCAGGAGGAAAGCCTTCTCTCTCCACCCACTTCTCTGAAAGATACAATGTCGTAAGGCCTTACAAGCCGGCCGGGCACAGGCACTCAGCCGAGATCGAGCAGGTTATCGCTTCCGTCGCGGAGGAGGAGGTCAAAGTCTCGATGTCGGCCCACGCAGTCAACATGGTCAGGGGGATACTCAGCACCTGTCACCTCTTCACGGCTGCCGAAGTCGACCCCCTCGACGTATGGAAAGCCTATCGGAGCTCCTACGCCGGGTCGCCCTTCATCCGGCTTGTCAGGGACAAGCAGGGGCCCTTCAGGCTCCCCGACCCGAAGCTTGTCATAGGGTCGAACTTCTGCGACGTCGGTTTCGAGATTGAAAAGCGGACGGGGAGGATCGTGGCCCTCGGCGCCACTGACAATCTAATCAAAGGAGCCGCAGGGAACGCGGTCCAGTCGATGAACCTGATGCTCGGCTTCGATGAAAAGGAGGGCCTTGGCATGGCCCCCCTTCACCCGGTGTGAAAGCATGAAGGTGGTAGTCAAGATTGGCGGCAGCCTCCTGAAAGGGGGGGTCCCGGAGGAGCTCTTGGACGACCTCGCTGAAATCCACTCCAGAACCGAAATCGTCCTGGTCCACGGCGGGGGGGAAATCGTGACCGATATCGCGACGAAGCTCGGCAAACAACAGCAGTTCATCGTCTCCCCTGATGGGATTAGGAGCAGGTACACTGACGGCGAGACGGCCGAGATCTACACCATGGTCATGAGCGGCCTCCTGGCGAAGAGGCTGGTGCTTGCTCTGAGGCACAGGGGAGTGAACGCGGTTTCCCTCTCCGGGCTGGATGGCTCCCTCATCCGGGGCAGGAGGAAGAAGAGGCTGGCGATAATCGACGACAGGGGGAGGAAGGTGATCATCGACGGTGGGTACACCGGCAGGGTCGAGACGGTCAACTCCTCCCTGATCG